>CAMDVZ010000439.1 GCA_945878895.1 Caenispirillum bisanense
ACAGGCTGGCGAACAGGATGCGCGGATTGGCCGGGTCCATCGACAGGTCGACCGCGCCGGCGTCGGGGCCGCGATAGAGGATCTTGCTCCAGTTCCTGCCGCCGTCCCGGCTGCGGAACACGCCGCGTTCCTCGTTGGGACCGAAGGCGTCGCCGAGCGCCGCCACGTACACGAGGTCCGGATCGGTCGGATGAACGCAGATTTCGCCGATGTGCTTGCTGTCGCGCAGGCCGGCGTGGCTCCAGCTGCGGCCAGCGTCGGTCGAGCGGTACATGCCGTCGCCGTAGGACACGTCGAGCCGGATCGTGGTTTCGCCGGTGCCGGCGTAGATCACGTTGGGATCGGACTTCGACACATCGAGCGCGCCGATCGCGGCACTGCCGAGATAGCCGTCGGTGACGCAGCGCCAGTAGGTGCCGCCATCCGTGGTCTTCCAGACGCCGCCGGCGCAGGCGCCGAAATAGAACGTCATCGGATCGACCGGATCGCCCGCCACCGCCACCACGCGGCCACCGCGGGCGGGGCCGATGCAACGCCATCTCAGGGCGTCGAGACTGCCCGCCGCCACGCCATTCGATCCGTCCGACATGCTGTTTCCCCGTTGCGCGATTTCGTTCTCCGGCGGGGACCGTAGCGCAACCCATCCGCCGCTCAAAGCGGCGCGAGGCAATGTCAGACCGGATTGACCGTGTGGCCACCATCGACCGTGATGCAGGTGCCGGTCATGAAGGCGCCGGCATCCGACGCCAGCAACAGCAGCGCCCCGTCGAGGTCGCCGGGCACGCCGATGCGGCGCTGCGGAACGCGCTGGATCAGCTTCTCCCCGGCCGGCGTCTTCCAGAACGGCGCGTTCATCTCGGTTTCGATGTAGCCCGGCGCGATGGCGTTGACGCGGATGTTGTAGCGCGCCCACTCCATGCCGAGCACGCTGGTGAGATGGATCAGGCCGGCCTTCGACGCGTTGTAGGGCGCCACCTGGCCGATCGTGCGCAGGCCCAGGATCGAGGCGATGTTGATCAGGCTGCCGGGACGTTTCGCCGCCCGCCACGCCTGGCCCGCCGTCTGCGCCACCAGCCAGGCGCCGCGCAGGTTGGTGTTCATGACGGCGTCCCAGTCGGCCTCGGGCATGTCGATCGCCGGTTTCACGATGCTGATGCCGGCGTTGTTGACGACGATGTCGAGCGGCCCGAGCGCGGCTTCGGCGGTGGCGAAGCCGGCGCGGATCGAGGTGCCGTCGGCGACGTCCATGTCGATGGCGACGGCCTTGCCGCCACCGGCCACGATTTCCGCGACCAGCGTCTTCAGGCGATCGCCGCGGCGGGCGGTCACGGCGACGGCGGCACCCTGCGCCACGAGGGTGCGGGCGAAATGCTGCCCCAGGCCGGCCGAGGCGCCGGTGACGAGGGCGGTGCGGCCCGTCAGGTCGAATAGCTTGGACATCGCGTGCTCCGGCGGTCGATCATCGTTGCGGTCGGGGCCGTTATAAGCGAGGCGCGACGGTGAACAAGACGGCGACGGCGCCGACGCGCACGGACTGGCGGTCGGCCGCGATATTGATCGCCGCCGGCGTCGTCGTCTGTTGCCTGATCGGAAAGGTCCCGCCCTCCCTGCCCGACCTGCGCGCCGACATCGCGACGAGCCTGCGCGAGGCTGGCTGGTACGTGTCGTTGCTCAATCTGATGACGGCCCTGTCGGGCATGGTCTTCGCGCTGACGGCCGATCGGGCGGGTCACCGGCGTCTGATCGTCGGCGGCCTCGTGGTCGGCGCGGCCGCGAGCGTCGCGGGGGCGCTGTCGTCCTCGTTCGCCGCGCTTCTGGTTTGTCGCGCGCTGGAGGGCATCGGCTTCCTGTGCGTGGCGGTGTCGGTGCCGCCGCTGTTGTTGCGGCTGGCGGCGCCCTCGGACACGCGGGCCATGATGGCGGTGTGGGGCGCCTACCTGCCGGCCGGCGCCGGGCTGATGGCGCTGGGCTCGGCGTTCCTGCTGCCCTGGCTGGGCTGGCGGGGCGTGTGGGGGTTGGCGGCGGCGGCGTTGTTGGCGATGGCGGCGA
Organism: Caenispirillum bisanense; assembly: GCA_945878895.1. GTDB lineage: Bacteria > Pseudomonadota > Alphaproteobacteria > Reyranellales > Reyranellaceae > CAMDVZ01. Next base: position 2,050 of record CAMDVZ010000439.1, read on the forward strand.
TCGTTTGGGGGAGTGACGCGGGGGCGCGAAACGACACGCCGAGCGGGGTTCGTTCGCTGCGCTCCGAGGTTGCGGAGACGGTGTCGGCACCGGGGCCGCTGCTGATCGCGCTGTGCTTCGCCGGCTACTCCGCCAGCTGGTTTTCGCTGATTGGATTCCTCTCCACGCTGCAGGTCGAAAAGCTCGGTTTCTCGGTCGCGTCGGCCGCCGCCGTGACCGCCGGCGTGATTCTCGTCAACGTCGTCGGCAGTCTCGTCGCGGGCAAGCTGCTGAAATCGGGCTGGAGCCGTTTCGCGGTGATCGGTAGCACCGCGGCGGTCATGGCGACGACGGCCGTTTTCGTGTTCGCCGACATACTGCCGCCCGTCGGCCGCCTCGCCATGGCGTTCGTGTTCTCCACCGCCGCCAGCGCCATCCCCGGCGCCCTGTTCGCGGCCATCCCCGTGCATGCGCCCAGGCCTTCGCTGGCCGGTGCCACCAACGGCCTGCTGATGCAGGGCTCCAACCTCGGCATCCTGATCGGCCCGCCGACCGTGGCGGTGCTGGTGTCGGCCGGCGGCTGGTCGATGGCCCCGTGGTTCACCACCCCGGCGCTCGCCCTCTCGGCGCTGGCGGGTTGGCTGTTGCAGCGCCGCGAGGACGCGCGCCCGCCCGTCCGCGAACCGGGATGACAGAGGCCGGCGAGCGGGTTAGCATCGCTCGATCATGCTGATCGACATCGTCTCCGACACCATCTGCCCGTGGTGCTACATCGGCAAAAAGCGCTTCGAACGCGCCGTCGCCGAGAGTGGCCGCGACGACATCATGGTCGCCTGGCGGCCGTTCCAGCTCAATCCCGACATGCCGCCCGCCGGCATGGGCCGCGACGCCTATCTGCGCCTGAAGTTCGGCGGCAGCGACCGCGCCCGCAACATCTACCGCACCATCGCCGAGAACGGCCGCGAGGAAGGCATCGACTTCCAGTTCGACCGCATCGCGCGCACCCCCAACACGGTCCGGTCGCACCGCCTGATCCACTGGTCCGGCCCGCTCGGCTTCCAGGACCAGGTGGTCGACAGCCTGTTCAAGGCCTATTTCGAGGAAGGCCGCGACATCGGCGACAACGAGGCGCTGATCGACGCCGCGGTGCGCGCCGGCCTCGACCGCCGCGACACCCGCGCCTTCCTCGAAAGCGACGAGCTGGCGCCCGAGGTGGTGGCGGCCGACGGCCACGCGCGGCGCATGGGCATCGCCGGCGTCCCCTGCTTCGTCGTGGACCGCAAGTACGCGGTGTCGGGGGCCCAGCCGACCGAGGCGTTTCTGGAGGTGTTCAACCTCGCGGCGCGGGATGCGGCGCAGGCCGCGACGTCGCCGGCGGCGGAGTAGCCGCGGCGGGACGGGCGGGGAGTCGCCGCAGCGAGGCAGTGTTGCGCCTCTAAAATATACATATATTGACAATTCACTCCGACTGGTCCAAGTTGTTTCCGTCGTGCTGGTTTGTCGCGTCCGGGCCGAACCCGCCTCCCGGCAATCGTCATAAATAGCGCTCGGTCGCGCCGACGCCTCGCCGGTGCGGATCGGCATTCGGCGTAGAGTGTCACCCTGGGAGGCTGTGACTTTTTCCTGGCGCTGTCGATGGCGGCCTGATTCACTGTCGGTCGAGGGAGATTTCCATGCCCCAGACCGCTGCCAGCCTCTTCGACGAGCTGCCCGAGCAAGCCGTGCCGGCGCGCGACCCCGGGGCTGCGCGGATCACGCGTGCGTACCGCGGCGACGTGCGTTTC
>CAMDVZ010000440.1 GCA_945878895.1 Caenispirillum bisanense
CCTCACCAATCGTTCCCGATTGTCCATCGCACTGAGCTCCAGCCACGGCATGCTTCCCTCCATCGCATGCTCCATTCTGTCACCCATCGCCCTGGACTATTCTGTTACCCATCACCCTGGCCCGGACACCCCCCGGGCCGCTAGCGGCCCGGGGGGGAAGGGGATAAACCGCTGCGGTACAACGGTATTTCGGCGCGGACAAAGATGTGTAGATGCCCTGGCGCCGTTGGTGGGGGAGGGGACGTGAGGGCGCCAACTCTCCTTGAACTGGCGCCGATGCGGCTCCGGATTCGACACTTTCGTTGGCTGGTCGGCGCGACGGCCGCGACGGAAAACCGGCGACCGCTGCTTGCGATCGCCGGTTTTCCCGAAGTTCCAGGCCCTTCGCGGCGTCATGCCCGCCAGAACGGCTTGCCGGCCTCGAACGCGGCCTGGCCGGGATCGAGGCCGGCGTCGCGCAGGTCGCGGTGGGAAATGGTCGCCAGTTCCGCCCGCTCGCGCGCGCGCCGGCGCCACAGCGCCAGCGTGCCGGGAACGCGCGACAGGATGGTGTCGGCGGGCATGTCGCGGAAGTCCGCGGTGGTGAAGATGCTCATGGTCTGTCTCCTCTGGTTGGAAAAGCCGGCGCGCGGACTAGGCGGCGCCGGACAGGCGCGGACCGGAACGATGGATCGCGGCGCCCGCGGCTCGCCGCGCGGCGCGCCAGCCGGCGGCCAGCAGCTCGCGCAGGACGGCGGCGCGGATGGTCCGCGCCCGCGCCACGATCGCGTCCCGGTCGGTGGACCGCATGATATTTCCTTGATTGATCCAGCTGTCGATTCGCATCGCATCGGTGGTCATGGCGACCTCCTATGTTGTCTTCCGATGCACCAAACATGGATTTCCAGCGCCTCCTTTACAAACGACGCTTCGTCTGGAATACATGAGAAAATATATCGTCGAGGTTCCGCCATGCGCCGCACCCTGCCTTCGCTCAACGGACTACGCGCCTTCGAATCGGCGGCGCGCTATCTCAGCTTCACCGAGGCCGCGAAAGAGCTGAACGTCACCCAGGCCGCGATCAGCCACCAGATCCGGGGCCTGGAGGATCGTCTCGGGTTGAAGCTGTTCATCCGACGCAACCGCGCGCTGCTGCTGTCGGAGTCGGGCCAGGCCTATCTGCCCGGCGTGCGCGAGGCGTTCGACCTGTTGCATTCGGCGACCGAGCGGCTGCTCGACAAGGACGCCTCGGGGCCGCTGACGGTGACGACGACCGCGTCCTTCGCCACCAAGTGGCTGGTGCCCAAGCTCGGTGGGTTCCAGCAGAAGCATCCCGACATCGACGTGCGCATCTCGACCAGCACGACCCTGATCGACTTCACGCGCGACGACATCGATATCGGCGTGCGCTACGGGCGCGGCAACTGGCCCCGCCTCAACGCCGAGCGCCTGGTCGCCGAGGACATTTTCCCGGTGTGCAGCCCCGCGCTGCTGAAAGGCCCCAAGGCGATCAAAAAGCCCGCCGACCTCAAGCACCACACGCTGATCCACGTCTCGACCTTCCGCGACGACTGGCAGGTGTGGCTGACGGCGGCCAACGTGAAGGGCGTCGACCACACCCGCGGCTTGCACTTCGATCTGCCGATCGCCTCGATCCAGGCCGCCATCGACGGCGTCGGCGTGGCCCTCGGCCATCGCCCGCTGGTCGCCAACGACATCAAGGCGGGTCGGCTCGTGGCGCCGTTCGACGTCGTGCTGCCGTCCGACAGCGCCTACTACGTCGTGGCGCCGGCCGAGCGCCTGCGCCGGCCCAAAATCAAGGCCTTCGTGAACTGGCTGACCGCGACGGCGGCCCGGGAACGCGGCGGCAGCTGAGGCGGGTACGCCACGCCCGATTCGTGGCATACCGTCCGGACAAGGCTGGACGGAGACGATCTTGGCGCTCGACTTCGGTTACTTCACGCTCAGCGACAACCGCTATCCCGACAATCCGCGCACGGCGGAGCAATTCGTGCGCGAGATCTACCGGCAGGCGCTGTACGCCGAGGAGGTCGGGATGAACTCGGCCTGGATCGGCGAGCATCATTTCAACCTGCTGGGCGTCAATGCCTCGCCGCTCGCCATGCTGGCGCAGATCGCGGGCGCGACGAAGCGCATCCGTCTCGCGCCGGCGGTGACCTTGCTGCCGGTGCATCATCCGCTGCACGTCGCGGAGGAATGGGCGACGCTCGACCTGCTGTCGGACGGGCGGGTCGATTTCGCCGCCGGCCGTGGCTACGACGTCAAGGAGTACGAGCCCTTCCAGGCCGACTTCGCGAATTCCGCCGATCTGTTCGCCGAGGGCCTGGAGATCGTCTGGCGGGCGTGGACGGAACCGGGAAAGTGGTCGCACAAGGGCCGCTTCTACCAGTTCGAGGACGTCGAGATCCGGCCGCGGCCAGCCCAGAGCCCACTGCGCCCCTACGTCGCCTGCTTCTCGCGACCGAGCATGGAACTGGCCGCGCGCAACGACTGGAACATCATCTACGCGCCGTTCGCCGCGGCGATGGTCTACGGCTCGCTCGCGGACGCGACGCGGGTCTATCGCGAGACCTGCGAGAGCGTTCACAAGCGGCCGGCGCGGCGCGCCATGTGCTCCTACTTCGTCCACGTCGCCTCGACGCCGGAGGAGGAGCACTACGGCAAGGAAGCGCTGGTGCGCTATTTCCAGGACGCGCTGATCGCGGCCTTCCCCTCGTCCTCGGGCGAGAACGTGCCGCCGACCTACCGCTACTTCGTCGAGATCGTGAAGGTCTTGCGCGACATACGACCGGAGAAGCTGACCGACAAGTCGATCCTGTGCGGCTCGCCGCAGCACATTGTCGACACGCTCAAGACGGTCGAGGCGGCCGGCATCGCGGAGGTCATCCTGTATTTCAACTATGGTCGGAAGCCGCACGCCATGGTGACCGAGCAGATGGACAGGTTCATGCGCGAGGTCGCGCCGGCCTTCGAGGGCAGCCATACGAAGCTGATCGCGGGTCACTGACACCGGCGCGATGTACGCGCTACGATACGTCGTCGACGCCGGCAGCGGGACGTGCTCGTGGTCCGCGAACGAAACTGCCGTGGAGTGACGCCGTGCGGTCCCTCGACGACTGCGTCCCCTATCTGCTCAACCGCGCCGGCGCGCGCATCGCGCGATCGTTCTCGCTCGATCTGCGGCCCTTCGGCATCACGCTGCCGATGTGGCGCGTGCTCGCGGCGCTGTGGGAACGCGACGGGGCAACCATGGGGGCGCTGTCGGAAACCACCGCCATCGAGGTCTCGACCCTGACGCGCGTGGTCGACGCGATGGAACGGCTTGGTCTGGCGCGTCGGGTCCGGCCCGCCGGCGACACGCGGTTCGTGACCTTGACGAGGACGCCTGCCGGACGCCGGCTGACCGTCCGGATCGTGCCGCTCGCGGAGCGCTACGAACGCGTCGCGCTGGACGGGCTCGACGCGGTTGAGGCCGAGACGCTGCGCGGCCTGCTGCGGCGGGTCCACGCCAACATGGACGCGCTCGACCGCTCGAGGTGAGGCGCGGCGACCCGGCCATCAACCTCCGACCGGTCGGTCGGCGCGCCGCTCGGGCGGCGACCATGGCGCCCCAGCCCGGCGCGATGCCCATACGCGCCATGCGCCGCCGGGCTGGGATGGCGCGGCGGATTGGCCTAATACCAGGTAGCGGAGTTCCTGACTCTCTGCCCCTTGCGGAATGTGGTGACCGCTGATTCTGTGTTGCCGTCACAGCGTTCGGAGGCAGTCATCGATGGGCCAGGCAATCGGG
>CAMDVZ010000441.1 GCA_945878895.1 Caenispirillum bisanense
CGGGATTCGCAATGCCTAAGCGCGAAGCCCAACTTCCCCCCTACTTTTGCCGCTCTGGACTTCGCTGGCATCAAAAGAAACATGTGGGATGATATAGGGGGTACAAGATTGATCTCTGTCATTTTCTTCTTTAATATCAGATACTTAGATCGAAAAAATGGCGGAGGGGAAGGGATTCGAACCCTCGATAGAGCTTTACACTCTATAACGGTTTAGCAAACCGCCGCCTTCAGCCGCTCGGCCACCCCTCCGCAGGGACCGCCAAGACCCGAGAGCCAAAAACCACGCCGGATGCCCCGTTTTTCTAGCGACGGGTCGGCGATCTGTCAACGAAGCCGCCGGATTATTTAAATATATCAACGATTTCCAACGGTTGGCGCGATGCCGGAGGCGGCCGCGCGCGACCAGACCGCCCCGCGTCGGGAGCCCCGAACCGGTCCCGGCGCGGCCCGCGCGGGTGCTCCGGGCGACACGCTCGCGCGGTGCCCGACGACGCCGTCGCGGACGCGGTCGAACAGGGTTAGTGTGCGCCATGGAAGCGTTGCGCGCGCCGTCCCCCGAGGCGGGACCGGAACCTTAAGACGAACTGATCTCGGGCCGGCGCGGGATCCGTTCGCACTGGCAAGGGCTGCTCGGCGTCGTTCGGTCGCTGCCGGGCGAGGGCACGCGCGAGCGCGGCGAGCGCGCCCGGCGCCTGCACGAGGATTCCGGTGCGGCGTTCGGTGCCCAGACCGGCGGACCCCAGCCGCCGGTGCGCGGCTTCGATTTGCTGCCGCTGGTGCTGACGGCAGCCGACTGGCGCGGCGTCGAAGCAGGCCTCGTCCAGCGCGCGCGCCTGCTCGAAGCCGTACTGACCGATATCTATGGTCCCCAGCGGCTCCTGGCGGACCGGCGGCTGCCACCGGCGCTGGTACACGCCAACGCGCGCTTCGCGCGCGCCGCCCGGGTCGGCGACGCCGCCCGGCCCCGCCGCGCGCTGTCGCTCTACGCCGCCGATCTCGCGCGCGATCCCGATGGCCGCTGGACGGTCCTCGCGGACCATACCGGCATGCCGCTCGGCGCCGGTTTCGCCCTCCTCAACCGGCGCACGACGGCGAGAGCCCTGCCGGAGGGCTTCCGGGCAATGTCGGTTCGCCAGATCGCGCCGTTCTTCGAACAGATGCAGGACTCGCTGCAGCGCCTCGCGACGACCCGGCAACCGCGCCTGGCGTTGCTGACGCCCGGTCCCGCCTCCGCCAGCTACTTCGAGCACGCCTTCCTCGCCCGCGAGCTCGGCATCGCGCTGGTCGAGGGCCGCGACCTGACGATCGGCCAGGCCGGCGTCGGCCTCAAGACGCTGGGCGGCGTGCGGCCCGTCGATGTCCTGTTGCGCCGCCTCGACAGCTCCCTGTGCGATCCGCTGGAGTTGCGCGCCGATTCGATGCTGGGCATCCCCGGCCTCGCCGACGCCGAGCGCGCAGGCTCGGTCGCCATCGCCAATCCGCTCGGCTCGGGTGCGGGCGAAGTACCCGCCCTGTCGCCGTTCCTGCCGGGGCTGTGCGGCGCCTTGCTCGGCGAGGCGCTGGCGATGCCCGCCACCGACGTCTGGTGGGCAGGCGAGCCGGCGGCACGCGACTACATTTTCGCCAACCTTGCCGACCTCGTCGCGCAGCCCGCGTTCGACCGCCGGCAGCCCGGGATCGTGGTCTCCACGTTGACCGGGCACGAACGCGACCGGCTGGCCACGCTGATCCGCGACCGGCCGCACGCGTGGACCGCGCGCCGTCCCGTCGTTGCGTCGGTGGCGCCAACCTGGACGCCGGCGGGGCTACAGCCGACGCCGGTCGTGCTGCGCGTCTTCCTCGTCGCCACGGACACGGGCTGGATGGCCATGCCCGGCGGGCTCGCCTGCGACGCCGCGACCGGGCCGACGCCGATGGCCGACGGCGCCGGCACGTCGAGCCGCGACGTCTGGGTGCTCGCCGAGGACGCCACCGACGTGTTCCTTCCGCCCGCCGGCCGGTTCCAGAATTCCGGGATCCGCCGCGACGGCGATCTGCAGAGTCGCGTCGCCGACGATCTGTTCTGGCTGGGGCGCTACACCGAGCGACTCGACAACGCCGCGCGGCTGCTGCGCGCGGCCTTGCGGCGGCTGGCGCGAGCGCCGCTGGGGGCGCGCGACCTCGCCGAGCTGCGGTGCCTGGGGCGGGCCTTGTCCGATGCCCGCCTGCTCGACCCGCAGGCGGCTCTGGCGCCGCCCGAGACCGGCGCGCTCGGAATCGGCGTGGCCCATTTCGGCACCGACGGGGGAAAATTCCAGGACACGCTGTCGGCGATCCGTCGCCTCGCCGATGCCGCCCGCCACCGCCTGTCGACCGACATGTCGAGTACGGTCGACGAGCTGATCGGCGAGGTTTCCGCCGGCGCGCGCGCCGCCCGCGGCGACGTCGACCGGCTGATCGCGGTGCTCGACGGCGCGATCCGGTTCGTCGCGACCTTCTCGGGCCTCGCCCAGGAAAACGTCACGCGCGGCGACGTCTGGCGCTTTCTCGATCTCGGACGGCGCGTCGAACGCGGCACCTACATCTGCTACGGCGCGCTGTCGGCCTTCCTGCAGACGCCGGTCGCCTGGGATTCCGCGATGCGCCTCGCGCTGGAGCTCTGCGACTCCACGATGACCTACCGGGGGCGCTACCTGGCCGCGACCCAACCCGCGCCGACCCTCGATCTGGTGCTGCTCGACCACGCCAATCCACGCAGCCTCGCCTTCCAGCTGCGCGCGATCGGCGGACATCTCGACGATCTCGCCGCCACGACCGGCGTGCGCGCCGCCTTCGACGCGGCCGGCATCGTGGCCGACGCGACCAACGCCGTGCTGATGTTCGGCGGCGACTAAGCGGCGTGGCGCCACGAAGGGCTGGCACTGACAACGCTGCGGCAGGTCCTCCACGCCTCGGCGGCGGCACTGGGCGAGGTGTCCGGCGCCATCACGCGAGCGTACTTCTCGCCCCTCCCGCCGGCCCGTTCGGTCGGATCCGCAGGCACCGGGAGCGGCTGATGCGCTACGCGGTGAGCCACGTCACCACCTACCGGTACGCCCCGCCGGTCGACAATGCGTACCACAAGGCGTTCCTGACGCCGCGCGAGCTGACGGGCCAGCGCGTGCTGTCGAGCACGTTGAACATCGCGCCGGCACCGCGGTTCCTGCACCGGCACGTCGATCATTTCGGCAACCACGCCACCGTGTTCTCGATCGACGCCGCCCACGTCGAATTCCGCGTCGAGGCCCTCTTGTCGACGCCTTCCTTCATCCGCGCCGTCAGGCGCTTCAGACGTTCCGTGGAGAAGCCGACCTCCTCCGGACTCTGGGCGCGCGGCAGCCCCTGCGCCCAGGCGGATGTCGCCAGCGCGACGGTCAATGCCGTGGCGGCGGCGATGCGGACGATTCTCATGTGTGCTCCTTCCGGTCGTTTCCAGCCTCGATCATCGACGGCGCCCGTGCGCGCGGTCAACCGCGCCGCCGACATGGCTCCCCGTCGCGGTCGGGGTCCTCCGGGAAAATCGTCGACGGCGCGGAAAGCCTCGCCGGCGAGAGCATCGTCTGGCCCCTGGTCGTCGCGTGCCTGAACCGAGAAAGATGTTTCGCCATGCCAACTCTTCCTTCTCCCCGCTCAGGCAGGGAGAAGGTGGCGCGTAGCGCCGGATGAGGGGCTTCGCGGCCTGGCAAGCGGCACATTCCCCGAGACGAAAAGCCAGCTCGTCGCGAGGCCGCGAAGCCCCTCATCCGCCCTTCGG
>CAMDVZ010000442.1 GCA_945878895.1 Caenispirillum bisanense
CCTTCCATCGCCGCACCAGGCGCTTGAACTGCCGCACGCACAGACCAAGCCGCTCCGCGGCCTGGCGCTGGCCAAGGCGCTTCTCCACCGCCTGCCGAACAACGTACGCCCGCTCACGCTCGACCCGGCTCATCGTCAGTCTCCCGTCCATCTCCACGCCCCCGGACAACCAGCGAAAAAAGGGACATTCTAACTTTGGACAAAGGGGACATTCTCGCGTTGGGCTAACAACGAGTCGCGATGCCTTGACAAGCGTCGGATAATAATTCATAATTAGCATTCAACGCTATAGCTGCGGCAAGCACACGGAGGGTAATTTGCCGCGACCGGACGATGTCCATGTCCGCGCGCCGATACGCCGGATGTCGGTCCGTGTCGGCGCTTCCGTTCGGCGCAGGGGCGCGCTGGTCCGACGACCGCCGCCGTCGGTCCGGCGTTTCGGCCTCTTGTCCGGGCGCCGTCCGGCGGTTTTCCGGCCCGTTCGAGGCATTGTCCGGCCGATCTGCGCCGTTGTCCGGCCGATCGCTGTCTGTCCGGCCATGTCCGGGCCTGTCCGGCCGCGACATCGACGTGGGGGGTGTGGGCCGGACAGCCAGGCAACCGGCCAAACGTGAGCCATCGCCGAAGCAGCGCCGCCGTTCGTCCACTCGCCTCGCACCGGATAGTACCGGAACGGGCTCGTCCGGTAGTCACCGCCGGATTTTGCCGGCCACCCGCCAGACGCGGCGCAGGACTTGAGAGCTATCAATGTTCATGATATGTTCCCAACCATGGCTTGAGATTTTCAATCGGTACGCCCCATGACCGCTCGCCCGACCTCCCTTCTGGATGTTATAACCAACATTATAACGCCCATGGGAGCACCGCCATGTTGAAGCTCAAGATCACGACCGTCGGCAACTCGGTCGGCGTCGTGCTGCCGAAGGAAGTCCTCGCCCACCTCAAGGTCGACAAGGGCGACACGCTCACGGTGCTCGAAACCGCCAATGGCGTGGAGCTCTCGGCCTACGACGCCGAATTCGAGGAAGCCATGGAAGCGGGACGCAAAGGCATGCGGAAATACCGCAACGCCCTGCGCGAGCTGGCGAAATGACGAACGTCGCGAGGATCTGGCGGTGGGCTCAGGTCCGGGTCGTGATCGCCCTGCACGACGCGCAGATCGCCGAGCATGGCGGTGGCAGCGGCACGCGCGACCAAGGCCTGCTGGAGTCGGCGATGGCGCGGCCGCGCCACCTCGCGACCTACGGCGAGCCCGATGCCGCCGACCTCGCTGCTGCCTACGCGTTCGGCATCGCGCGCAACCACGCCTTCGTCGATGGCAACAAGCGAACCGCTCTGTTGGCGGCCTACATGTTCCTGCAACTGAACGGCTACGAACTCGACGCCCCCGAGGCCGAAACCGTGATCGTCGTGACCGACGTGGCGGCCGGCGCCCTGACCGAGACCGAACTCGCCGCCTGGTTTCGTGGCCACATCTCGGAGATCGCGCCCTGAATCTTTTCCATCCCCACCTGTGGATAGACGCCGCACGCGGCGCGTGATCGGGCCACGCGGCTCACCATAATGCGCCGCCCGCCCCTCCGTGCCGCCCGCCCCTCCGTATCGAGTACCCGATGTCCAAGCCCGTCACGGCGTTTCGTGGTCCAGCCGAGCCCAGCAGCTTCATCAGCGTGCGGGGCGCGCGCGAGCATAATCTGAAGAACATCGACGTCGACCTGCCGCGCGACCGCCTGGTGGTGATCACCGGCCTGTCGGGTTCGGGCAAATCCTCGCTGGCGTTCGATACGATCTACGCCGAGGGCCAGCGCCGCTACGTCGAGAGCCTGTCGGCCTATGCCCGCCAGTTCCTCGAACTGATGCAGAAGCCCGACGTCGATTCCATCGAGGGCCTGTCGCCGGCGATTTCCATCGAACAGAAGACCACCTCGCGCAACCCGCGCTCGACGGTCGGCACCGTGACGGAGATCTACGACTATCTGCGCCTGCTGTTCGCGCGCGTCGGCGTGCCCTACTCGCCCGCCACCGGCCTGCCGATCGAGAGCCAGACCGTGTCGCAGATGGTCGACCGCATCAAGACCATGCCCGACGGCACGCGCCTCTACCTGATGGCGCCGGTGGTGCGCGGCAGGAAGGGCGAGTACCGCAAGGAACTGCTGGAGTGGCGCAAGAAGGGCTTCCAGCGGGTCAAGGTGGACGGAAAACTGTACGAAATCGACGACGCGCCGACGCTCGACAAGAAGTTCAAGCACGACATCGATGTCGTGATCGATCGTATCGTGGTCCGCGGCGACCTCGGCAATCGCCTCGCCGATTCGCTCGAAACCGCGCTGGAACTGGCCGATGGCCTCGCGGTGGCTGAGAACGCCGAGGACGGCACGCGCACCGTGTTCTCGGCCAAGTTCGCCTGTCCGGTGTCGGGCTTCACGATCGAGGAAATCGAGCCGCGGCTGTTCTCCTTCAACGCACCCCAAGGCGCCTGTCCGGCCTGCGACGGGCTCGGCGTGAAGATGTTCTTCGACCCCGATCTGGTGGTCTCTGATGACCGTCTGGCGCTGACCGAGGGCGCGGTGGCGCCATGGGCCGACAGCTCCTCGCAATACTACCAGCAAACGCTCGAAAGCCTCGCCAAGCACTACAAGTTCAAGACCGCGACGGCGTGGAAGGACCTGCCCGCCAAGGCACGCGAGGCGATCCTGCACGGCAGCGGCAGCGAAGCAGTGTTGATGCGCTACGACGACGGCATCCGTCAGTACCAGACCACCAAGCCGTTCGAGGGCGTCATTCCGAACATGGACCGGCGCTGGAAGGAGACCGATTCCTCGTGGGTGCGCGAGGAATTGCAACGTTTCCAGAACGAGCGCGAATGCGAGACCTGCCACGGCGCGCGCCTCAAGCCAGAGGCGCTGGCGGTCAAGATCGCGGGCCTCAACGTCAGCCAGACCACGCACTTCTCGATCGGCAATGCCGTCGCCTGGTTCGACTCGTTGAGCGAGAAACTGACGCCCAAACAGCTCGAGATCGCGGCCCGCATCCTCAAGGAGATCAACGAGCGGCTGGGCTTCCTCAACAACGTGGGCTTGTCCTACCTCAATCTCGACCGTGCCTCGGGAACCTTGTCCGGCGGCGAGAGCCAGCGCATTCGTCTCGCCTCGCAGATCGGCTCGGGCCTCACCGGCGTGCTCTACGTGCTCGACGAACCCTCGATCGGCCTGCACCAGCGCGACAACGACCGCCTGCTCAAGACGCTGACAAGGCTGCGCGATCTCGGCAACACGGTGATCGTGGTCGAACACGACGAGGACGCCATCCGCGCCGCCGACTATCTGGTCGACATGGGACCGGCGGCCGGCGCCAACGGCGGGCGGATCGTCGCCCAAGGCACGCCCGAGCAGGTGATGCGCGATCCCGCCAGCCTGACGGGGCAGTACCTCTCGGGCTTCCGCCAGATCGAGGTGCCGCGCACCCGTCGGCCAATCAACCCCAAGCGGGCGCTGACGATCCGAGGCGCCACCGGCAACAATCTCCAGAACGTGAGCGCCACGATTCCGCTCGGCACCTTCACCTGCGTGACCGGCGTGTCGGGCAGCGGCAAGTCGACCCTGATCGTGGAGACGCTCTACAAGGCACTGGCGAAACGGCTGAATGGCGCCCGCGAGGCGGCCGGCGCCCACGAGGCCATCGACGGCGTCCAGCATCTCGACAAGATCGTCGACATCGACCAATCGCCGATCGGCCGCACGCCGCGCTC
>CAMDVZ010000443.1 GCA_945878895.1 Caenispirillum bisanense
GCAACGCAGGAACGTCGCGCGCAGCCTGACCTCGTGGTTCAAGCGCGGTCTGCGGCGCATCCAGTTCTGCCTTCAGCGCCTCGTCCCGCCACCACCACTCTGGGCAGCTTGGAAAAATGATGGGTGGTAAGGGCGTCGGCCCTCCATGGGTTTGCGCCGGGGCCGCGCTCGTGTATAACGCGCCCCTTCCGCAGGGACCAAAGCCCGGCGGGGCTCCTTGCCGTCGTCCACCGCGCTTCAGCGCCCGGACGCCGGCTAGATCCGGGCGGTCGACGGTCTTCCGACGTGGAGGACGGACTCCGGGTCGCGAACATCCACAAGGAGAGCCATGCCTCTGTATGAAACGGTGTTCGTCGTCCGTCAGGACGTCGCAACGACCCAGGTCGAGACACTGACCACCCAGTTCTCGGAAATCGTGACCGGCCTCGGCGGCCAGGTTCCCAAGCAGGAATACTGGGGACTGCGCCAGCTGGCCTATCGCATGCGGAAAAACCGCAAGGGCCACTACATGCTGCTCAACCTCGACGCGCCGTCGGCCGCCGTGAAAGAGCTCGAGCGCGTGATGTCCCTCAACGAGGACATCATCCGCTACCTCACCGTCCGCGTCGACGAGCTCGAGGTCGCGCCGTCGGCCATGATGCGCAAGAGCGAAGGCGGCGAGCGCCGTCGCGGCGATCGTGGCGACAGGGGCGATCGCGGCGACAGGGGTGATCGCGGCGACCGTGGCGACAGGGGCGATCGTGGCGACAGGCCGCGCTTCAGCCGCGAGGCCGGACCGACCGAAACGACCGAAGGAGTCCAGTCATGAGCATGGGTGCAAGCGCCGGTGGTCAGCGCCGGCCGTTCGTGCGGCGTCGCAAGTCGTGCCCTTTCTCGGGCTCGAGCGCGCCGACGATCGACTACAAGGATGTCCGGCTGCTCAGCCGCTTCATCTCCGAGCGCGGCAAGATCGTGCCGAGCCGCATCACGGCGGTGTCGATCAAGAAGCAGCGCGAGCTCGCCAACGCGATCAAGCGCGCCCGCTTCCTGGGCCTGCTCCCCTACGTGATCACGCGCTAGGGAGCACAGCACATGGCCAGCGTTCAACTCATCCTGCTGGAGCGCGTCTCCAAGCTGGGCCAAATGGGCGACATCGTGAAGGTGAAGCCCGGTTTCGCGCGTAACTTCCTGCTGCCGCAGAAGAAGGCGCTGCGCGCGACCGAGGACAACAAGAAGTACTTCGAGGGCCGCCGCAAGGACCTCGAGGCCATCAACCTGGTGCGTCGCCAGGACGCCGAGAAGGTGGCCGAGGCGATGAAGGGCTTCCAGGTGGTGCTTATCCGCCAGGCGTCCGAAGCGCTGCAGCTCTACGGTTCGGTCACCGCCCGCGACATCGCCGATGCCGCCATCGCCAACGGCGTCAAGATCGAGCGCCATCAGGTCGAACTGCAGAAGCCGATCAAGACGCTCGGCATGCACAAGGTCGAGGTCCATCTGCACGCCGAGGTGATCGTCGAGATCACCGCCAACGTCTCGCGGTCGCAGGAAGAAGCAGCCTTCCAGACCGGCGGCGGCACCGTGGTGCCTGAGAACGAGCGCGCCGCCCGCGACGCCGCGGCCGCCCAGGCCGAAGCCGACGCCGCCGCCAAGGCGATGTTCGAGGCCAAGCCGGTCGTCGACGCCGCCGATGCCGAGGAGGCTCCGGCCACCGAAGCCGCCGACGAGGACAAGCCCAAGGGCAAGAAGAAGTAGTTGGCCGCTCCGGCGACCGACCAGCGAAACCCCGGCCCCTCGCGGCCGGGGTTTTTCTTTGCCGCCCTCGATCCCCGCCCGTCGAGCCGCCATGATGGGGCCAATCGGCGACAGGAGAACGGCCATGGCGTGGGATTTCGAAACCGACCCCGAGTTCCAGAAGGAACTGGACTGGATCGAGGGCTTCGTGCGGAGCGAGATCGAGCCGCTGCGCCACGTGATCGAGAGTCCCTACGACACCCGGGACGCGACCCGCAACAAGCTGATCCGCCCGCTCCAGGCCGAAGTGCGCAAGCGCAAGCTGTGGGCCTGCCATCTCGGGCCCGAACTCGGCGGCCAAGGCTATGGCCAGGTCAAGCTGGCGCTGATGAACGAGATCCTCGGCACCGTGCCCGGTCTCGCCTCGATCGTGTTTGGCTGCCAGGCGCCCGACTCCGGCAATGCCGAGATTCTCGCCCACTACGGCACGCCCGCCCAGAAAGAGCGCTTCCTCAAGCCCCTGCTCGACAACGAGATCGTCTCCTGCTTCTCGATGACCGAGCCGCAGGGTGGCGCGGATCCCAAGGTGTTCAGGACGTCGGCCCGGATCGAGGGCGGCGAGTGGGTGATCGCGGGCGAGAAATGGTTCTCCTCGCACGCCCGCTGGGCCTCGTTCCTGATCGTGATGGCGGTGACCGATCCCGACGCGCCGCCCTACAAGCGCATGTCGATGTTCATCGTGCCGACGGAGACGCCGGGCATCGAGACCATCCGCCACGTCGGCTATGAATCGGAGCGCGTGCCCTCGCACGACTACCTTCGCTACAACGACGTGCGCGTGCCGCTCGACCACATGCTGGGTGGCCGCGGCGAAGCCTTCGCGGTGGCGCAGACACGTCTCGGCGGCGGCCGCATCCACCACGCCATGCGCACCATCGGCCAGGCCCGCCGCGCCTTCGACATGATGTGCGAGCGTGCCGTGTCGCGCGAAACCCAGGGCGAGCGTCTCTCCGAGAAGCAGATGGTGCAGGAAAAGATCGCCGACTCGTGGGTCGAGCTGGAACAGTTCCGCCTGCTCGTCCTGCGCACCGCGTGGCGCATCGACCACCACAAGGACTACATGAAGGTCCGCAAGGACATCGCCGCGGTGAAGGCGCTGATGCCCAAGGTGCTGCACGACATCGCCGCCCGCGCCCTCCACATCCACGGCTCGCTCGGCGTCTCGACCGAGATGCCCTTCGCCGCGATGGTGCTGGACTCCTTCCACATGGGCCTCGCCGACGGCCCCACCGAGGTCCACAAGATCACGGTCGCGCGCCAGGTCCTGCGCGACTATCGCCCGTCCAACGGCCTGTTCCCGAGCTACCACATCCCGGCGCTGCGGGAGCAGGCACGCCAGCGCTACGCCGAGTATCTCGACGACGAGATTTGAGCCGCGATCAGACCGTCAGCGTGCCCTCGACGCAGGTCACGCAGGCGCCGCCGAGACGGACCATGCCGTCGGGCGCGATCTCGACCGAGACGCGCCCGTCGCGGCCCACCCGCATGCCCTGCGCCGAGACGTAGCGCGGCGGGATGTCGTTGGCCCGCGTGTCGCGCAGGAACGCCGCCACGCAACCGTTGCCGGAGCCGCAGACCGGGTCCTCCGCCACGCCCGACCCCGGCGCGAAGAAGCGCACCTCGATCGCGCTGTCGCCGCCGGCCTGGGCACCGAACACCGTCACGCCGGTGACTCCCGCACGCGCTTCCAGCGCCGCGATGCGCGCGAAATCGGGCGCGAGCGCGCCAACCCGCGCCGCCGACTCCAGCCGCGCGACCAGCCACACGGGACCGACGTCGATGGCGCGTGGCGCCGGCTCGCGCAGCACCGGCGCGCCGAGGCAGGCCTCGAGTTCGGCCACGACGTCGTCGGGCACGACGCGGATCCTCGCCGGCGGCAGTTCCAGCGAAATCCGCCGCGCCGCGCCCTCCCCGCTCACCGCGAGGTTCACGAGGCCAACGCGGCACTCCTGCACGAGCTTGCCCGCCCT
>CAMDVZ010000444.1 GCA_945878895.1 Caenispirillum bisanense
CGCGGACCTACGAGAAGGGCATCCGCGTCAGCGATGTCCAGATGAAGACGCTCGACCTTCGCGGCGACGCCTTCCATCCGGAATGGAACTACGCCATCGTCCCGCGCAAGAGCGATAAATCGTAGCTGTTATCCTGGAGACTGTCCTTACCTGGCGCCCGGGACGGAAGTCGCCGCCGCGCCCGCGATGGCGGGCACCGTCTACTCCTGCCCCATGCATCCGGAAATCCGACGCGACGGACCGGGCTCCTGTCCGATCTGCGGCATGGCGCTGGAACCGGCGGGCCTGCCGGGCGCCGTCGGGTCCAATCCGGAACTGATCGACATGACGCGGCGGTTCATGATCGGGGCGGCGTTGACCGCGCCGCTGTTCGCGCTTGAAATGGCGGCCCACGTCCCCGGTCTCGACCTGCACCATCTGGTCCCCGCCTCGATCTCCCGGTGGATCCAGGTCGCGCTCGCCTCGCCGGTCGTGTTGTGGGCGGGATGGCCGTTCTTCGAACGCGGCTGGACCTCGGTCCGGACCGGCGCTCTCAACATGTTCACGCTGATCGCGCTCGGCGTCGGCGCGGCCTACCTCTACAGTCTCGTCGCCACGTTCCTGCCGTGGCTGTTCCCGCCCGCCCTGCGTGGCGAGGGCGGCATGGTCGCGGTGTACTACGAAGCCGCGGCCGTGATCACGGTGCTGGTCCTGCTCGCCCAGGTGCTGGAACTGCGCGCCCGCGAGCAGACCGGCGGCGCCATCCGCGCCCTGCTGGATCTCGCGCCGAAGACAGCCAGACGCCTTGTCGACGAGGGCGAGGACGAGGACGTGGCGATCGACCAGGTGCTGGTCGGCGACCGGCTGCGGGTGCGGCCGGGCGAGGGCGTGCCGGTCGACGGCGTCGTGATCGAGGGCGCCAGCGCGGTCGACGAGTCGATGGTCACCGGCGAGTCGATGCCGGTCGAAAAGGCGACCGGCGCGAAACTCATCGGCGGCACCATCAACGGCACCGGCAGGCTGGTGATGCGCGCCGAGAGGATCGGCGCCGACACCATGCTGTCGCGCATCGTCCACATGGTGGCGGAGGCCCAGCGCAGCCGCGCGCCGATCCAGCGCCTGGCCGACCAGGTCTCGGCGTGGTTCGTGCCGGGCGTGCTCGCGACGGCCGTGCTCGCCTTCGCGGCATGGATGATCTGGGGGCCGGCCCCCGCCTTCTCCTACGCGCTGGCGGCGGCGGTCAGCGTCGTGATCATCGCCTGTCCCTGCGCGCTCGGGCTCGCCACGCCGATGTCGATCATGGTCGGCGTCGGCAAGGGCGCGATGGCGGGGGTGCTGATCCGCGACGCGGAGGCGCTCGAACGCATGGAGCGGGTCGACACGCTGGTGGTCGACAAGACCGGCACGCCGACCGTCGGCAAACCGCGCGTCGTCGCGGTGGTGGCGGCCGAGGGCTTCGACGAGGCGACCGTCGTGTCGCTGGCGGCGAGCCTCGAGCGCCCGAGCGAGCATCCGCTGGCCGCCGCCATCCTCGCCGCGGCGCGCGACCGCGGGCTGACGCCGGCCGACGTCGCGGGCTTCGCCTCGCTGACCGGTCGCGGCGTGGTCGGCGAGGTCGCCGGTCGCGAGGGTGCGCTCGGCAACGCCAGGCTGATGGCCGAACGGAACGTGGATACGACACCGCTCGACGCGCGCATCGAGGACATCCGGCGCGGCGGGACGGCGATGCTGCTGGCGGTCGACGGCCGCGTCGCCGGTATCGTGGGCGTCGCCGACCCGATCAAGGACACCACGCCGGCCGCGCTCGAGACGCTGCGCGCCGCCGGCATCCGGATCGTCATGCTGACCGGCGACAACCACGTCACGGCGATGGCGGTGGCCGCCCGGCTCGGGATCGAGGACGTCGAGGCCGAGGTGCTGCCCGAGCGCAAGAGCGCGATCGTGAAACGGCTGCGCAGCGAGGGCCGGGTCGTGGCCATGGCCGGCGACGGCGTCAACGACGCCCCGGCGCTCGCCGCCGCCGACGTCGGCATCGCGATGGGCACCGGCACCGACGTCGCCATGCGCAGCGCCGGCATCACCCTGGTGAAAGGCGATCTGGCGGGCATCGCGCGGGCGCGCGTGCTCAGCCGCCCCACCATGCGCAACATCCGCCAGAACCTGGCGCTGGCGTTCGTCTACAACCTGCTGGGCGTGCCGCTCGCCGCCGGGGTGCTCTACCCGGCGTTCGGCCTGCTGCTGAGCCCGATCGTGGCGGCCGCGGCGATGAGCCTGAGCTCGGTCTCGGTGGTCGGCAATGCGTTGCGACTGCGGCTGGTGAAAGTCTGAGGCGGCGGCGACCGGCAGCATGGCCGGTCGAGGCGACCAAGATCATCCGGGTAAAATAAATCCCCGACGACATCAACCACTTGCCGTCGCCCCCCCGCTCTTCCCGTAGCGCTCGACCATCGCCCGCCCAAGCCGCTCGTTCTGGATTTCCGTCGAGCCGTCGGTGTAGCAGGCGATCTTGGCGCAGGCCATGTGTCGCATCAGGGGGTAGTCGGCGCGCAGGCCGTTGGCGCCCATCGCCTGGATGCAGTTGGCGATCTGCGGCACGGTGCGGTCGCCGGCGAATTTCTTGGCGTGCGCGGCCGGTTCCTGGGCGTCGCCGCCGGCATCGATGATGCGGGCGGCGCGGTAGGTCAGCGCCCGCATGGCTTCGAGGTCGTTGAGGGCGTCGACCAGCTTCCAGCGCACGCCCTGCAGGTCCATGACCGTGCCGCCGAACAGGGTGCGCTCGCCGCCGTAGCGCGTGGCGACCCGGATCGACTCCTCCAGCATGCCGCAGCACATGGCCGCGACGTAGGTGCGGGCGCCGTTGATGCCGGCGAGCGCGAACTTGAAGGCCTGGCCCGGCGGCGCGGTCATGGCGGCGTCCGGTGCCTCGTAGCCCTCCAGCCGGAAGCCGCCGGCGCCGATGGCGTGGCCGCCCAGCAGTTCGAAAGCGGGCTCGCGGTGGAAACCGAGTCGGTCGGCCTCGACCATGAAGCCCGCGATGCCCTTCCAGCCTTTGGACGCGTCGGTCTGGGCGTAGACCAGCGCCAGGCCGCAATTGGCGGCGTTGGTGATCCACGCCTTGGCGCCGTCGAGCACCCAGCCGCCCTCGATCTTGCGCGCTTTGGTGCGGATGGCGGCGAAATCGCTGCCGGCCCGGGGTTCGGTCAGACCGGGCGAGGCGATCATCTCGGCCGTCAGCAATTTGGGCAGCAGGCGCGCGACCATCGCCGGATCGCCGTCGCGGGCGAACCTGACCATCGAGTTGTGGACGTTGATCAGCGCGAAGGCAAAGCCCATGTCGTGGCGCGAGATTTCCTCGGCGACCCGCATCTTGCAAGAGAAGGAGAGCTGGGGACCGCCGAAACGCGTCTCCAGTTCGATCGCGTGCAACCCCTCGGCGGCGGCGAGCCGGATGGCGTCGAGCGGCTGTTTGCGGCCATATTCCCACTCCTTGGCGTTGGGTGCTACATGGGTCGCGGCGAAGTCGCGGGCGCGGGCGATCATGGCGCGCTCGGCGGGCTTCAGGGCGGCGTCGAAATCGTCGGTCAAGCTGCTCATGGCCACGAGCCTAGCAGCCTGTCGGACTGAGGTGAACGGGCGAGAAAGTTCGCCCCGGGCGGGCCTCGGCGGACCGCGCGGTCGTGTCGGGGGCGTCCCGGCGATGTCTCGGGACAGCGTTTTGGCGGCTCCCGGGCGTCGTCGGTGGCCGGTCGT
>CAMDVZ010000445.1 GCA_945878895.1 Caenispirillum bisanense
AGCTCTGCGCCCGGGTCTGGAACACCTGCGACGAGATCCTCGACGCCTGTCAAAGCGCCTGGCGCTTCCTCGTCGACGATCCAGCCCGGATCCGCTCCATCGGCACCAGGAAATGGGCGTGTGTCACTCGATAAGTCGGCTGGTATCAGAGGGATTATCTACTTCTATGCGGGACGGCGCCGGGCCGGTCTCGATGATTTGCGGCTGGCGCTCGAGCAGAACCCCAACGATGCCGTGACGTTGTATTGGCTGGCATTCTGCGAGGCCGCGTGCGGCGACGCGACGAGGGGAATTGCATGCGGCATGCTGTCCCTGCGCCTCAGCCCTCGCGACCGCTTCCTGGGGCAGAAGCAAGCCGCGCTGGCGAACGCGCTCTTCTACGGCCGCCGCTACGTCGAAGGGGCCGAAGCGGCATTGGCCGCGACGCGCGACACTCCCGATAGTGTGGCCGCCCACGCCGTCCTTGCCCTCAACCTCGTGGGCATCGGTCGGATCGATGAAGCAGCGGATGCCCTGAGAACGGTGCGTGCTTTGGCGCCAGCCTATCTGGCGCGACGGTTGTCGGGCGAGTCGCACGTGGAGCGAGTAGAGGATCGCGAGCGCGCGACCGTCTTCCTCCGCGTCGCCGCCGGCCTCGAAGACCCTGCTGCCGCGGAGGCGTTGCGATGAGCGTGGCGCGCGAGCAACGCAGACTGGCGGCCATCGTCGCGGCCGACGTTGTCGGCTATTCGCGCCTGATGGGCCGCGACGAGTCCGGCACCCTGGCGCGGCTGCGGGCGCACCGGATCGAGCGTCTCGAACCTACCCTCGCGCGACATGGCGGTCGCCTCGTGAAGCTGACCGGCGACGGCGCGCTGGCGGAATTCCCGAGCGCCGTCGACGCGCTGTCGGCCGCCATCGCGTTCCAGCAGGCGATGAGCGAGGCCAACCGCGACGTGCCCGAGGACACCCGGATCGTGTTCCGGATCGGCCTGCATCTGGGCGACCTGATCGTCGAGGGCGACGACCTCTACGGCGACGGGGTCAACGTGGCGGCGCGGCTGGAAGGCGAGGCGCCGGCGGGTGGAATCGTTGTTTCGGGCACGGTCCACGAGTCGGTGACCGGCCGATTGAAGGCGACGTTCCACGATCTCGGCGACCTCGCGCTGAAAAACATCGAGCGGCCGGTGCGGGCGTTCCGTGTCGCGTGGAACGCCGCCGACTGGCCGACGGCTGGTCCCGTCGCGCCGTCGCCGGCGGCCACCGTCCTGGCTCCGGACGAGCCGCTGGCGCTGCCCGACAAGCCGTCCATCGCCGTACTCGCGTTCACCAACATGAGCGGCGATCCCGAGCAGGAGTATTTCACCGACGGCATCAGCGAGGACATCGTCACCGAGCTGTCGCGTTTCCATTCGCTGTTCGTGATCGCGCGCAATTCGTCGTTTTCCTACAAGGGCAAGTCGCCTGACATCCGCCAGGTGGGTCGCGAACTGGGCGTCCGCTACGTGCTCGAAGGCAGCATCCGGCGTGCCGCCAATCGCATCCGCGTCACCGCGCAGCTGATCGACACGCTGAGCGGCAACCACATCTGGGCCGAACGCTACGACCGGGTCGTCGACGACGTGTTCGCCGTCCAGGAGGAGGTCACCGGCGCCATCGTCGCGGCCGTCTCGCCCCAGATCGACGCGACCGAACGCTCCAGGGCGACCCGCCGCCGACCGGGCAATCTCGGTGCCTACGAAATCGCGGTGCGCGCGTGGCATCGCGCGCTGGAGGGGACCGACAAGGCGGATGTGGCGTTGCTCGACCTGGCAACCCGCGACGCCAGGGCGGCGCTGGCGATCGATCCGAACAGCACGCTGGCCCTGCATGCGATTGCCTACGCCCAGGGCAGCCGCCTGTATCTGCGGTTGGCGATCGATCCCGGGAATGCGTCGGAGGAGATCGCCGAGGCCGCCGCGCGCGCTTTGGCGATCGACGACGGCGACCCGCGCGGCTACGCGCTGCGGGCGCTTGCCGTCGTCCGGGGAGGGCGATACGAGCGCTACGCCGACGCGCTTGGCGACGCGCGCCGTGCCCACGAGCTGAACCCGAACGACACCTTCGTGTTGCACACGCTCGGGATGCTCGAATGCGGTATCGGCGACACCGACTGGGCGCTCGATTGCGCGCGGCGGATACTGCGGCTGAGCCCGCGGGAGCCGCGCATCCACGCCGTGTGGAATCTCATGGCGGTTGCCCACTGCCGGGCAGGCCGCTACGAGGAGGGCATCCAGTGGGAAACGCGCGTCGTCAACGACATGCCCCGGATGGCCGCCGCCCACAACATCCTCGTCGTCTGCCTCGTCGGCGCGGGACGCATCGAGGAGGCGAAGGCCGCGTTCGCGACCGCGTGGGCCGTCGCTCCGGAGTATTTCCTGTGGCGGCTCGACGGGCGATCGTTCTTCGCGCTTGCCGAACCCAACCGTCGCGTGGTGACCTTCCTGCGCATCGCCGCCGGCCTCGAAGACCCGGGCGCGGCCGACGCATTGCGATGAGCGCGGCCCGCGAGCAACGCCGCCTCGCCGCCATTCTCGCGGCCGACGTGGTCGCCACGATGGCGGTCCGCGCGTCGCCGATGGATCGCGGGCGCCGCGATACAGACGATACGAGTCTCCCCGCCGCGCGACACATCGACGATACGTTCGGCCGGCATTCTCCCTTCATCGAAGCACGGCATCCCGCCGCCTTCGAACACCCAAGGGAGAGACTCACATGTTCAAGACCATCGCCACCACGATCGCCGCCGCCGCCCTCGTCCTATCCGTCGCCGCCCCCGCGCAGGCCCGCCCTGAGGGCTGGACCGGCAATAACGGCATCAGCCTGAACGGTATTGTCGCCAACGGCTTCTCCGACAACGGCATCGAGCGGGCGACGGGCGCTTTCCGGATCGATGGCATCGTGCTGCCGGCCACGGCGCGCTGATCGCCGCAAGCTCGCGCGCCCCGAGACGGCCCGCCTCCACCGGCGGGCCGTTTTGCATTGGGTTCGCGCCTGTCGCGTCGACACGTCGTGTGGCTGTTCTTCATGGCCCGCGAGGCCACTCCTGGATTTTACCCGCACGATATACCCGCCTCGTCGGGGAGCCCGGAACGACCTCGAACGACGGCGCACCCGACCGATCGGTCCCGCCGACCCTCGCCGGCCAGCGACGCCTGTCCAGCGCGTTCTCGCGCGGCGGCGGCGATTCCGTGCCGCGCGTCGCGTCTCCCGTCGCGGCTCGTTCTCGCGCTGCCGATGGATCGCAGGTGCATCGGCGCGGCCGCGGTTTGCATCCTTCGTCCGGCGCCCGGCCAACCGCCCGACCAGGCCGGGACACGAGGGTCCGGCGTGGCGGACCACCCCGATACAGACGATACGATTCTCCTCGCCGCGCGACACATCGACGATACGTCCAGCCGGCATTCTCCCGTCATCGAAGCACGGCATCCCGCCGGCCTCGCAGACCCCAGGGAGAGACTTCCATGTTCAAGACCATCGCCACCACGATCGCCGCCGCCGCCCTCGTCGTCGCCGTCGCCGTCGCCGCCCCCGCGCAGGCCACCGGCTTTACCGGCAATAAGGACAGTCGCCAGGATAACAGCTACGATTTATCGCTCTTGCGCGGGACGATGGCGTAGTTCCATTCCGGATGGAAGGCGTCGCCGCGAAGGTCGAGCGTCTTCATCTGGACATCGCTGACGCGGATGCCCTTCTCGTAGGTCCGC
>CAMDVZ010000446.1 GCA_945878895.1 Caenispirillum bisanense
CACCCCGGTTTCTTCGCGGTCTCGCGACGCATCGACCCCGCGTCGAGGTCCCTCGCTGCGCTCGGGATGACAGCGTTTTCGGGCACCCGGTAGTGCGCCAATCCCGACGCACCTTGGCCATGCGTCTCGTCCGGCTGCATTTGGATGCCGAAGCCGTCGTCGCGAGAGCGGGGCGCGAACCGGCAGAGCCATAAGCGATGCGCCGTCCCTTCGACGACGAATCGCGAAGGGACGGCATCGGCGTCGGGCTCAGCCCTTGGGCGTGAAGAACGCGGCCGGCGTCATGATCTGGTTGGCCTGGCTGACCAGGGCGCCCAGCTCGCCCGAGCGGCGCATGTATTCCTGCCATTCCGGGTCGGCCATCATGGCGGCGCGGCGCGTGGCGCGGTCGGCGGCGTCCTTGTACTGCCAGATGTGGACGAAGGTGTTGATCGTGCCGGTCTCGGTCACGCAGTAGAAATAGGGCTGCCCGAGATGGCGCTGCTGCGGCTTCATGCCGTAGTCCTGGTACAGCTTCAGCTGCGCGTTGATGGTGCCCGGCCGGCAGCTGTAGGTACGCATGTCGAAAATCACGGCTCTTCTCCCCGATAGGAAACGACGCGAGCGCGAACCCGTCCGCGCCCGTCCACGGCCAGACTAGACCAGACGCGGCGTCCTCGCGAGCGCCGCGCCCGGCCGCCGGTCAGTAACCGTCGAACAGCGCCGTCGTGAGATAGCGCTCGGCGAAGGACGGGATGATCGCCACGATCCGCTTGCCCTCGTTGCCCGGACGGCCACCGATCTCCAGCGCCGCGGCGATGGCGGCACCCGAGGAGATGCCGACCGGCAAGCCCTCGACGGCCGCCAGCTCGCGCGCCACGTCGAAGGCGGTCTTGTTGGCGATGCGGATCACCTCGTCGATCACCGAGCGGTCGAGAATATCGGGCACGAAGCCGGCACCGATGCCCTGGATAGGATGCGGTCCCGGCTGGCCGCCCGACAGCACGGGGCTGTCCTCGGGCTCGACCGCCACCACCTTCAGGTTCGGCAAGCGCGGCTTCAGCACCGAGCCGACGCCGGTGATGGTGCCGCCGGTGCCCACCCCTGATACGAAGAAATCGAGCTGGCCGCCGGTGTCCTTCCAGATTTCCTCGGCCGTGGTGCGACGGTGGATATCGGGATTGGCGGGGTTCTGGAACTGTTGCGGCATGACGGCGCCGGGGATTTCCTTCACCAGCTCCTCGGCCCGCGCGATGGCGCCGCGCATGCCCTTCTCGCGCGGCGTCAGGTCGAGTTCGGCGCCGAGAAATTTCAGCATCTTGCGCCGTTCCATCGACATCGATTCCGGCATCGTCAGGATCAGCCGGTAACCCTTGGCGGCAGCGACGAACGCCAGACCGATCCCGGTGTTGCCCGAGGTCGGCTCGACCAGCGTGTTGCGGCCGGGCGCGATCTGGCCGGATTTTTCGGCCGCCTCGATCATCGCCACGCCGATGCGGTCCTTCACCGACGCCAACGGATTGAAAAACTCCAGCTTGCCGATGATGTCGGCCTTGACGCACCGTTTGGCCGCCAGTTTCGACAGCCGCACCAACGGCGTCGCGCCGACCGTGTCGACGATGCTGTCGTAGATCTTGCCGCGGAATTCCGGACTGGCGCTCATGGCGGGCTCCTGTTTCACAGTGAAAACATGCGCATTTATTTCGAACCACAATCTGGCCGGTCGGAATTCGACTGGCAAGTACCGGTTGGGTGAGTCATCCCGTCCACGCACAAAAAGAAATCATCCCACCTTCCGTCGACTAAAATATGCGCAACAGGACTTCGAATTGCCGGATTCGGACTCGACGCTCGCGCATCCAGGATGGGACTCCACGCCATGACCGATTCATCCGGCAACCGCCCCGACAATCGGGAGCCGCTCGACGTCGCGACACTGATGGCGAACGCCGACTCGCTGGTCGGCCGCGACATCGACGTCAAGGGAACGCTTTTGTTCGAGGCCGGCGAGGCGTTTTTCGTGCCCGACCAGGCCGTGGCTGAGGCGATCCTCGCCAAGACGTCGCGGAACATGGCGAACAACGGCGTCTGCTATCTCGAGGCGTCGGACCTCGCTGGCCTCGTCCATGTCGGCGAGGTCGACCTGTTGCTCGCGATCCAGTGGAAACTCCTGTCGGGAAACCGGTTCGGTGCCCGTTTCGAGAAGGAATTCACCGCCAGGGTCGAGGGAACCCTGACCCGCGACGCCGGTGTTCTGCGTATCGCCCGGCCGCGGCGTCTGCGGTTCTGGAGTCGCTGGCCGGACAATTCCGGCGCCTGTCTCGGCACCATGCATCCGGCGGCGGGCAACCGGTTCTCGCCCTCGCCGGCCACGCGCGCGGAGATGGCGGCGTGGCGCGAGGAGGACGGGCGCACCCAAACGCCTCGCATGTCGAAGCGTTGGGCGCGGCCCTGGACGATCACGGACGCGGAGTGGCAAGCCGTGGTCGATGCGCTGCCGGGCAAGCGGAACCGGACCCGGATCGACGAGGCGGGCAACCATCCCGACGACCGCGAGCCGCTCGACGTCGCGGCCCTGATCGCGGTGGGCGACTCGCTGGTCGGCCGGCACGTCGACGTGAAGGGATGGCTGGTGTCGGGCGTTGGCGCCCCCGTGCTGATACCCGACGAGGCCGCGATGGACGCGATCCACGCGATAATCGCCGCCGACCCGATCAGTCAGGGCGGTCGGGGGCTCGCGCAGTCGGACCTGACGCATCTCGTCCATGTCGGCGACGAGGATTTGGCGATCGCGATCAACTGGAAAGTGCGCATTCCCATTCTCTACGGCACGCAGATTTCGATGCACTGCACCGCGCGGATCGACGGCGAGCTGACGCGCGAGAACGGCATTCTCGGCATCCCCCGGCCGCGACGCCTGCGTTTCTGGCATCGCCGTCGAAGCGAGGAGACGACGACGTTCCACGGCACGCTGTTTCCCGCCGCCCGCAATCGCTACGTCCCTTCCGCCTTCCGGCGCGACCAGATGGCCGACGCCCTGTGGGACAACGACCTCAAGCACCTGCCCAGGATGCCGAAAAACTGGGGTCGCGTCGGTCTCGAGCGGCCGCGCGCTTGACGCGCCAACATGGCCGCCCGCATAGTGAATCGTGCAGTCGAAGCGGCTGGATTGCCCGCTCCCGCCGCCCGATGTCGGAGCATTTTCCTGGTGCCTGAACCCTTCGCCACCGGCCCGGACGCGCCGCCGACATGACGACAACCACGACCGCCGTGCCGGCTTCCGCCGCCGGCCCCGGACGGACGTTGCGCTGGGTCGTGCTCTGGCTGCTGCTCGTCGCGCTGGCCGGCGGCGCCTCGACGCTCTGGTGGATGCGCGACAACGGTGGCGTCGCCGCGGCGCTGGCCTCGCCATGGACCGACCTTTTCGTGGTTTTCGCGATCTGCGTGCCCTTCACGATCGGCAATCTCGGCTTGCGCTGGTTGCGCTGGCACTTGTTGAAGAGGGAACGCGGAGTGATCGCCTTGTTTGCCGGCCCGCGCCATTGCGTTCGGTCGCGCGCTGTATTCCATGGCGCTCCGGTACGCCTCGCGCTATGCCACCGCTCCTGTCCGAGGCTGGCAGCTACGATCTAGTCGCCCGATTCGTTCAGATTGAAGGGTAGAGGTGCTTGAGCTTGATGCGGGCGTTTTGGGTCGTGAATTGCCAGTTCGCCTTGGCGTGGTTGGTATTGCGCTCGTGCTCCCA
>CAMDVZ010000447.1 GCA_945878895.1 Caenispirillum bisanense
GGCGCGGGGGTACCCGTGGCTCGCGGGGACATGTCGCGGCGGGCCACCACGAGGTCGACAGGCAACCAGCGATGCCCACGGGAGGTGCCAGGGAAAACACGAAAACACCGAATGACCCCACACCCCATCTTACGGTTGCTTCCCCCGCCTCCGGGCCGCTCGCGGCCCTCGGGGCGAGGGACGGTATGAGAGAGACATCGCGGGACGCGTCCGGCCTGCCTCACCCGTAGCGGTTGCGCAGCACGCCGATGCCATCGATCGCCACCTCGACCACGGTGCCGGGCTTCATCGGCAGCACGCCGAGCGACGTGCCGCAGGCGATCACGTCGCCTGGCACCAGCGTCATGTCGCGCGAGATCAGGCTAACGAGGTGCGCGGGCGAGAAGATCATGTCGGCGACCGGATAATTCTGCCGCTCGCGGCCGTTGACCAGCGTGCGCACCACCAGTCCTGCCGGATCGAGCCCGGTCGCAATCACCGGCCCGAACACGCCGAAGCCGTCGAAATTCTTCGCCCGCGTCCATTGCGGAAACGCCGGATCGCGATTCAGCAGCTCCATCGCGGTGACGTCGTTGACGCAGGTGTAGCCGAACACGTGGCCAGCGGCCTCCTCGACCGACACGCCCGAACAGGTCCGCCCGATCACGATGCCGAGCTCGCCCTCGTAGGCCACCCGACCGTCGTTCGACGCCGGCACCGGGATCGGCCGCTCGTGGGCGTTGAAGGCATTGGGCGTCTTCACGAAGGTCAATGGCTCGGCCGGAATTGCCCAGCCGTTCTTCGCCGCCGCGGCGTGAAAATTGTTCCACAATGCCACCATCTTGGTGGGCTCGCAAGGCGTCAGCCAGCGCGCCTCGGCGAGTGCGACACGCTCGCCGGTGGCAGCACCCGGCGCGAACAGCGTGCCTTCGTGCAAGGCGATCGTCTCGCCGGCAACCACGCCGACGCGGGCGCGGTCGTCGTGCTCGATGCGGGCCCAGAGGGTCATGCGGAATCCTGTCGGTGAAACGCGGTGGGCGGCCATCGTAGCGGGTCGGGCGCGCCGGCCCAAGACCGCGTCGCTGGCCGACCAGTCTCCGCCTGGTTGTCGACGTCGCGGGCACGATCGATTATATTCCCGCCCATGACCGTGATCGACAAAGTCGCCCCCAGGGCCGTCGCCGCCATCAACCGCGTCCTGAAAAAGGCGATGGGCCGCTTCGGCCTGCGCGCCATCGCGGTCAAGCCGGGTCCGGACCACGCCGGCGACCCCGCGATCTACATCCATGTCGACTACGACCTCAGCCCGACGCCGCTCGACAACAAGGTCGTGCTGCGGGCCGAGGACGAGATCGGCCGCCTGCTGCTGGCGATGAACGAGGACCGGTTTCCCCATTTCCGGCACCATTTCCACGAGGCACAGAAAGTGGTCGGCGACCGGTGAGCGAGGAGCTGCTGACGACGGCGCGCCGCCTCGCGCGGGCGAGCGCCGGCAAGCCCCGGCAGGCCGATTTGCGACGTTCCGTCAGCACGGCCTACTACGCGCTGTTCCACGCGCTGGCGCGCGACGCCGCCGATCTGCTCGTCGGCACGGATGCCGCCCGGCCGGAATGGGTGCGTGTTTACCGCGCGCTCGACCATGGCCAGGCCAGGACCGCGTGCCGGATTGTCCGGTCCGGCGACGGCACCCTCGCGCCCGTGGCGGCGACGTTCCTCGCGCTCCAGGATGCCCGCCACGACGCCGACTACGATCCCGTCGTTCGCCTCGACCGCTCCGGGGCGCTCCGCTTGTGCGACCGCGCGGCCGAAGCGTTGGCCGATCTCCGGCAGGCTTCACGTCCGGACCGCCGCACGTTCGCCGTGGCGCTGCTGTTCAGGGAGCGGCGCTGAGGGTTCTGGCCGGATTGATGGGAGCGCCGCCAGTTTCACGACTCCGGCGGTGGCGCGGGTAAACCACAACCGGGAGATGGTGGAATGTCCTCGACCATCCCGGATACTCTCGCTCCATTCCCCACGCGGAAAGACAGCGCGGCAACCATGAAAGCACCGGCCGGCGCCCCGACGTATCCCGAAGGCGCCTCGCGCGGACGCCGGACGACGACGCGCGGGTTGAGCGAGCAGGCGCCGGGCTATGCCGGCCCGAAACGGAGCACGCCGACCTCGGCCGTCGCGGTGGACCCCGACGCCTATCGACCCGACGCGCGCGCGCCGTGCTGCGCGGCGTCCGGCTGGTCGAGGCCGATCTGAAATCCTCCGGCGGCGCCTGGTCGCTCGCCGAGGTCCGCGAGCTGCTGCAGGGCGTTTCCCGCCGGACCATCGGCAACCGGGTGCGCGAGGGCCGGCTGCTGGCGGTGCCGGGGCCGGGCAACCGCGCCCGCTATCCCGTCGCGCAATTCCTCGAAGACGGCCGGCCCGTGCCGGGCCTCGGCGACGTGATCGCGGCGCTGGCGACGCAAAGCCCGTGGGTGGTGCTGAACTTCCTCGTCAACCCCGAGCCGAAACTCGACGGTCGCAAACCGATCGATCTGCTGAAGGCGGGCGATCTGGCACCGGTTCTCGCGGTCGCGCGCGGGGTCGGCGTCCAGGGCGCGTGAGCGGTCGGCGGCGCCTTCCGCCGCGCGCGCGCCTTCGCTACAATCCACCCGTGCCCGGCTCGCCGGGTAACGGTTCCGGCTCCGGCCGGGGCGTCCGACGGGAGCCGTAGCCGGGTGGATCGGCGATCCGGCACCCCGGTGCGACGGCAGGCCACCCTGCCGCGTTTTCCTTCCGACAGTCCAGCTACGCGCCGCGCCGCAGCGCGTAGGCGTCCGCGCCGGACCGCGTGACGAACCCCATGCGGGCGATGGCGGCGAGCGTGGCCGATATGGTTTCCTCGGCGCGCTTGCCCTGGCGAAAGCGGGTCGCGATGGCGGCCGCGTCGATCGGACCGGGGGCATCCGCCAGCGCCGCCATGACGACGGCGGTTTGCGCCACGTCCTCGCGCGGGAAGGCCGGCTTCTGGACGCGCGCGTCGGGAGCGACGAGGTTGGCCTCGATCTGGGTCGCCCGCTCGGTCGCCTTGGCGAACCGGGGAATCTGATAGTCCGGCCGCAACCAGCGCACCACACCGGTGGCCTCTTCGCTGGCCCGCGCCCGGTTGAGCGCGACCATGCGCGACAGGATGTCGTCGTCGGTCAGATCGGCCGGCCAGCCATAGGCGTCGGCCACCGCGCCATCGAGCTTGTCGTGCAATTCCTTGAGCACCAGCACGAGACCCGCGTCGAAGACGTGGCGATGGTCGGCCGTCAGCGCATCGGGGGCGATGCCACGCCGGAGCTCGGCCAGCACGTTGTAGAGGCCGGTCAACGTCAGTTCGGAATACTCGGCCAGTACCCGTTTGCGCAACGCGTCGATTTCCTCGGCCAGCGCCCGGATGACCGCGATGCTGCGCGCCGACGCGTCCGGAAACGGGAATGGATCGAAAAAGACGTCCTTGTTGTATCGCGGTCTATCTTCAAGCGTCCCGCCGTTGGCTAAAGCCCAAATCACATGAATCCGGCTCGACAGAATGCCGAGGTGATAGGCGTCGCTCAGTCCAAACCCGATCACTCCGTGCTCTAGCAGCCTGTCGGACTGAGGTGAACGGGCGAGAAAGTTCGCCCCGGGCGGGCCTCGGCGGACCGCGCGGTCGTGTCGGGGGCGTCCCGGCGATGTCTCGGGACAGCGTTTTGGCGGCTCCCGGGCGTCGTCGGTGGCCGGTCGTG
>CAMDVZ010000448.1 GCA_945878895.1 Caenispirillum bisanense
CACGCGGCGGCCTGTCCGCCCAGAAACCGTTCCGCCACCCGCACGAAGAAGCTCATGCCGAACGGGATGGCGTGATCGTTGAAGTCGTAGCGCGAGTTGTGGAGATTGTGGCCATCCGCGCCGGCGCCGTTGCCGAGCCACACCATGGCGCCGGGCACTTTCTGGAGCATGTAGGAAAAATCCTCCGCGCCCATGCCGGGACGCACGTCGCGGGTGACCGCCTCCTCGCCGCAGATTTCGGCCGCGACATCGCAGGCGAAGCGCGCCATGTCGGCGTCGTTGATGGTGGGCGGATAGCCGCGCCGGTAGGTCACCTCGACCGGCACCCCGTGCATGGTGGCGGCGCCAGCGGCGATCTCGCGGATGCGACGCTCGACCATGTCGCGGTTGGCGATCGTGGTGGTGCGCACGGTGCCACCGATATGCATGTCGGCGGGAATCACGTTGTAGGCGCTGCCGCCCTTCATGAAGCCGACGGTGACGACCGCGGATTCGAGGGGATCGACGTTGCGGCTAACGATGCCCTGCAGGGCGAGAACGATCTGCGAGCCGATCACCAGCGGATCGATGCCGAGATGCGGATAGGCGGCGTGACCGCCCTTGCCGCCGACCTTGATGTCGAAGCCGTCGGCCGAGGCCAGCAAGGCGCCGGGCCGCGACGCGATGTGGCCGACCGGCATGCCGGGCTTGTTGTGGATCGCGAACACCGCGTCGCAGGGGAACTTCTCGAACAGGCCATCGTCGATCATCAGCTTGCCGCCGCCGCCGCCTTCCTCGGCCGGCTGGAAGATGAAGTGGACGGCACCCTCGAAGTTCCGCGTCTCGGCCATGTGACGGGCGGCGCCCAGCAGCATGGTGGTGTGACCATCGTGGCCGCAGGCGTGCATGCGGCCTTCGTTGACCGAACGATGCTCGAACTCGTTGGTCTCGGGCATCGGCAGGGCATCCATGTCGGCCCGCAAGCCGACCGCGCGCGGCGAGTTGCCCCGGCGCAAGGTGCCCACGATGCCGGTCTTGCCGAGCCCGCGCGTCACCTCGAGGCCCCATTCCGCCAGCTTCGCCGCCACGATGTCGGACGTGCGATGCTCCTCGAACGCAAGCTCGGGATGGGCATGGATGTCGCGGCGGATATGGGTGAGCTCGGCCTGGAGTTCGAGCGAGCGCGGCACGACGGGCATGAAACGGGTCTCCGGTGGAAAAAGGTGCCGGATCATAGAGCCGCGCGCCGCGATGACAAGGCGTCGCCACCGGGGTTGCAGGACAGCCGGGTGAACGCCGGTCCGGCTCCCGAGCAGCTGTCGCGGCGATGCAAACCGTGCCGAAGTCGCACCGTCTGGCAGCGCGCCACGCCGATGGCGCTCATGGCCAGCGTCCTCGATGGCCCGATCATGTCCCACGCGGCGGCGAAGATGCGCCACTGGAGTGGCGCGCTCCCGGATTTTGTCGTTCTGGCGAGATGTCCACCGGTTCGAAGCCGCGCCGGTACCGTGGCGCCAGCTTCACCCGAACAATTGCCCGGGCCGGGGTTGATCCGGTCGCCGGGTCCGCCGACAGTGGCGCCGGAAGCTGCATGAACATTCCGATTACCCGCGACGATTTCGCCGCCGCCGCGCGCGTCGTGTACGCGGCCATGCCGCAGACGCCGCAATACGCCTGGCCTTTGCTGGCGCGCAGGGCGGGGCTGGAGGTCTGGGTCAAGCACGAGAATCACACGCCCACCGGTGCCTTCAAGGTGCGCGGCGGGCTGACCTACATGGACCGCCTCGCGCGCGAGCGTCCGCAGGTCCGGGGCGTCGTCAGCGCCACCCGCGGCAACCATGGCCAGAGCGTCGCCTTCGCCGCCGCCCGCCACGGCAAGAGCGCGGTGATCGTGGTGCCGCGCGGCAACAGCGTGGAAAAGAACGCCGCCATGCGCGGTTTCGGCGCCGAGCTGGTCGAGCACGGCCACGATTTCGACGCCGCCCGCGAGGAGGCGGCACGCCTGGCGCCCGAGCGCGGACTGGAGATGATGCCCTCCTTCACGCTCGACCTGGTGCGCGGCGTCGGCACCTATGGCGTCGAGCTGTTCACCGCGGCGCCCGATCTCGACGTCGTGTACGTGCCGATCGGACTGGGCTCGGGCATCTGCGGCACGATCGCCGCGCGCGACGCGCTGGGCGCGAAGGCCGAGATCGTCGGTGTCGTGTCGACGCAAGCGGCGGCCTATTCACTCTCGTTCGCCGCCGGCCGGCCCGTCGCCACCAACAGCGCCGACACGATGGCCGACGGCATGGCCGTCCGCATCCCGTCCGAGGAGGCGCTGTCCTATATCCTGAAAGGTGCCGCCCGCGTGGTCGAGGTCGACGACGCCGCCATCGGTGCCGCCATGCGTGCGTTCTACGAGGATACCCACCAGCTCGCCGAGGGCGCCGGCGCGGCACCGCTGGCGGCCCTGTTGAAGGAGCGCGACCGCCTGCGCGGCAAGAAAGCCGCGGTGATCCTCAGCGGCGGCAATATCGATCGGCCGCTCTACGCGCGCATCCTCGCCGGCGGCTAGTCGCGGACGTAGGAGATGAACTCCAGCAGGCTGCCGTCGGGATCGCGGAAATAGACGCTGGTGCCGGAGCCCCGGGCGCCGGACCGCCGCGAGGGCATGATCTCGATCGGCACGTTCAGCCGCTGCAGGTGAGCGACCGCGTCGGCGATGGGAGCACGCCATTCGAAGCAGAGATCGCTGCCGCCGGGCGGCACCGGCAGGCGGGCGACCGGTTTCGCGTCGAGCCCCGGACCATGCACGTTCAGCTGCTGGGCGCCGATCCGGTACATGTGGACGCCCGCGAGCGCGATCAGCTCGGCGCCGAACACGTCGCGATAGAAGGCATCGGAGCGGACGCGGTCGGAGACATGGATCACGCAATGGTCCAGCGAGACGGGCAACGGGGTGGTCGGCATGGCGGTCACTTCACGTTCTTCTTGATCCAGCGCAGCAGGAAGGCGTTGGCGAACACGATCATCACGGCCGGAATCGGGCCGTGCTGGTAGTAGACGCCGATGCAGATGCCGATCATCAGCAGGCCGATGACGATGATGAAGCCGTTCTTGGTCATGGCCGGACCATCACCGGAACGTCGCCACGTCGTCCAGAGGCTTTTTCGTCACGGCGTGCAGAGGCACGACAGCGTCCGCCGCCGGATGCCCCGCCACGACGATCATGGTGGCCTTCTCGTTTTTCGGCCGCCCCAGCAGCGTGCCGAGAAAGCTCATTGGATTCGGCGTGTGGGTGAGCGTCGCCAGGCCCGCGTGGTGCAGGGTGGCGAGCAGGAAACCGCAGGCGATGCCGACCGATTCCGGCACGTAGTAGTTCTTCTTGCGCGATCCGTCGGGCCACTGCCCCGATTGCTCCGCGAACACCACGATCAGCCACGGCGCAGTCTCGAGGAATGGCTTGCGCCAGTCGGTGCCCAGCGGTGCGAGCGCCCGCAGCCACTCCGCGCTCGCCTTGCCCTCGTAGAACGCCTGCTCCTCGGCCTCGGCGGCGGCGCGGATTCTGGCTTTCAGGCCGGCGTCCGACACCGCCACGAAATGCCACGGCTGATGGTTGGCGCCGCTCGGCGCCGAGCGCGCGGCATCGATGGCCGCGGCGATCACTGCGCGATCGACCGGCCGGTCGGAAAAGTCGCGCACCGTGCGACGCCGCGCGAGCTCGTCCGCGAAGGCGCGCGCCGCCGG
>CAMDVZ010000449.1 GCA_945878895.1 Caenispirillum bisanense
CGCCCGCGCGGGGCGCCGGTCGGCTGGCTAGGTCTTGGCGGGTGGCTTTGCCGCCGGAGCCGGCGCCTTGGCGCCGAAGCTGACCGGCACGCCGAGCTTGCGCATGATCACGTATTGCTGGGTCATCGACAGCAGGTTGTTCCACGCCCAGTAGATCACCAGGCCGGCCGCGAAGGGCGCCAGCATGAAGGTGAACATGATCGGCAGGAACTGGAAGATGCGGGCCTGCATCGGGTCGGCCGGCTGCGGGTTCAGCATCTGCTGCAGATACATGGTGATGCCCATCAGGATGGGCCAGATGCCGATGTCGAGGATCTGCAGCAGTTCCGGCACCTGCCAGGGGAACAGGCCGAAGCCCTGCAACAGGGTCAGCGGATCGGGCGCGGCGAGATCGTGGATCCAGCCGAAGAAGGGCTGATGGCGCATCTCGATGGTGGTGTAGAGGACCTTGTACAGCGCGAAAAACACGGGAATCTGGATGATGACGGGGATACAGCCGGCGGCCGGATTAACCTTTTCCTTCTTGTAGAGCCCCATCAGCTCCTGGTTCATGCGCATCTTGTCCTCGCCGAACCGTTCGCGCAGCTTCTCCATCTCGGGCTGCAGCTTCTTCATCTTCGTCATCGACTCGTAGGATTTGTTGGCGAGCGGGAAGAAGATCAGCTTCACGATCACCGTCAGCGCCAGGATCGCCACGCCGAAATTGCCGATCAGGCCGAACAGCTTGTCCAGCAGCCAGAACAGCGGCTTGGTGAAGAACCAGAACCAGCCCCAGTCGATGGCGAGGTCGAACTTCGCGATGCCGTGCCGGTCGGTGTAGTCGTTGATGACGCCCACGATCTTGGCGCCGGCATAGAGCATGCCCTGGCTTTCGACCGAGGCGCCCGGCGCCAGCCGCGTCACCGCGCCGGTATAGTCGGCTTGGTATTTCTTGACCGCGCCGTCGATCACCTGGCGGATGCGGACATTGACCTTGTCCTTCTGCGGCGGCACGAGGGCAGCCATCCAGTATTTGTCGGTGAAGCCCACCCAGCCGCCCGTCGTGGTCAGGAACTGCGAGCCCTTGCCGTCCTTGAAGTCGCTCCAGTTGAACTCCTTCAGCTTCTCGTCGAACACGCCGTAGGGGCCTTCGTGCAGCAGGTATATGCCCTCGGTCTTGGGCTCGCCGAAGCGCAGCACCAGCCCGTAGGGCGCCAGTTCGGCCGTCTCGGTGCCGGTGTTCTGGACACTCTGCTTGACGGTGAACAGGAAGTTCTCGTCCATCGCGATGTTCATGCGGAAGACGAGGCCGGCGCCGTTGTCCCAGCTCAGCGTTACCGGCTGCGCGGGCGTCAGCGTCTGGCGGTCGGCCGTCCACGTGGTGTCGGCGCCAGGCAATTTCGCGGTCGCGCCGGGCACCGTGGTCCAGCCGAACTCGGCGTAGTAGGCGTCGGCGGACCGCTCGGGCGCCAGCACGGCTACCGACGGGCTGCCCGGCTTGGCCTCGACGCGATGGCGCACCAGCCGGACGTCGTCGATACGGGCGCCCTTGAGCGCGATCGAGCCTTCCAGCTGACCGGTCCTGAAAGCGACCCGCGGCGACAACGCCAGCGCGTCCTTCGCGGTCAGGCTGGCGACCGGGCCGCCGGTCACGCCCGGCGCGACGGGCGTCGTTGGCGCGCCCGGTCCGGGCACCGCGGGCGGCGCGTTGGGATTGGCGCCGGGGGCGGGCACCTGCCCGCGCTGCTTGTCGATCTCGCGCTGTTGCGCCTGCTGCTGCGCCCGGATGGTGTCGGGCGAGGGGACCATCAGGAACTGCCAGCCGACGATAATGGCGACCGACATGACGATGGCGAGGATCAGGTTGCGCTGGTCCATGGGGGGCTTCCGTCAGAAATCCGCGGGCCGCGCGGAAGGCGGCGTCGTCGGCAGGCGGCCGGCGTGCGTCGCCGGCGGAACGGGGTCGTATCCGCTACCACCCCAGGGGTGGCAACGGCAGAATCGGTGTCCGGCCAGCGCCAGTCCGCGCAGCGGGCCGTGGCCGGCCAGGGCGTCGATGGCGTAGCGCGAGCAGCTCGGCTCGAAGCGGCAGGCGCCGCGAAAAAAATACGCCAGCGTCGCCTGGTACAGTCTGATCAGCCCGATCAGCGGCAGGGTTGCGATCCGCGCCATGGTCACGGCGTCGCCTCGGGTAGCGCCTTGAGCCGCCGCAGGGCATTGGTCAGTTCCGCCGCCATTTTCGCGAAATCGCGTTCCAGCGTGCCCTTTCGGCCGATCAGAACATAGTCCCAGTCGTTGCGTGCCAGCGATCCGATGGTCTGGCGCGCCAGCGCGCGCAAACGCCGCCGGGCGCGATTGCGGCGCACTGAATCGCCGACTTTCTTGCTGACCGTGAAACCCACCCGGGCCGGCCCCGAGACAGGTGCGTCGGGCCGCGGCGCGGTCTGCAGGATGAAGCCCGGCGCCACCTGCTTGCGGCCAGCCGCCTGCACGCGCAGGAAATCCTTGCGCTCGGGCAGGCGCGTGGCCGGACGCACGCGGCGCGCGCTCGGCGCGCCGGTCGATGGGCTGTCGGAAGGAATGGCGGCCGTCATGCGCGGCCGATGGGTTCGCTGGCGGCGTATGGGGACGTCGGAAGGAGCGGGGGCGACGCGATTGTCCTAGGCGGACAGACGCTTGCGACCCTTGGAGCGGCGATTGGCCACCACCTTGCGTCCACCAACGGTCTCCATGCGGCTGCGAAAGCCATGGCGACGCTTGCGTACCAGCTTGCTCGGCTGATAGGTCCGTTTCACGACGAACTCCCCTGGCGACACAAGCCGCCGGCAAAAATGACACGACCGCCTTGGGGCGACGCGGCGACCAATCCCCCTCGGGATCGATCACCGACCACCGGGCGGTCGACTACGGCGACGGGCTATACGGGCACGGGTCGCGGAAGTCAACCAATCGGCGCGAGGCGCGCCCGGCAGCCGGGTGAACGACGTGTTCACTGCCAGTGCCCCGCCGACGGCTGCCCGGGCGCGGCATGATTTTCGCCCGGCCGCGCCGCCGATCCGGCCACGGCCCCGCCCTGTCTTCGCTCGATTGCCCAGATGCCACGGGGCCGTCCAGCCAACACCCCCCCCCCTGGTGGATTCGGCTGCATGGCGGCGATCTCGGCTGGACGGGGCCGGTTTCGGCTGGATATGGGCCGCAAAGGCTGAATAGACAGTCGAATCGAGTGGACGCTCGGCGCATTTCGGCTGGATGGAGGCTGGACGCGCCCGCCCGGATGCCGGACGATTCCGGGATGGCGAGCCGGACCCGCATCTCGCCGGACGTGCACGATTCCCGGAACATAGCCGTGAGTCTCCCTGCGAATCGGCGTTTCTCCGGATCAACATGGTATGCCTGAGTTGTTTTTCAATGGATGGTCCCCCGGAAGATCGGGCGAGTGGCATTGTCGATCCCGGTGTGTCGCGGGAGTGGTTCCGACCGGCATTCCGGTGCCCACCGGCCTGCGACTCCGCGATGTCCGGAGCGGCTCACCGATCCGTGACAGCAAATGAATGGTCCACCACCGGAACGTCGCCTAGTACTACTGCGTCATATGTGAATATCTTGTGTTGGCTTTCGCGGGAGCGCCACAGCACGGGCATCGCTGAATTTGGGCGACCAAGGCGCGGGTCAGACGTCGTCGCATGGTGGCGATGGAGTCATGGACGTGTCGCTCTGGAC
>CAMDVZ010000450.1 GCA_945878895.1 Caenispirillum bisanense
GCGTCAAGGACGCCACCTACGACATGCAGCGCGTCACGCTCACCCGCCTGCGCATGGGCAAGCAGTTCGCCCAGCTCTCGGGCGAGGACGCCTCGGCGGTCGGGTTTCTCGCCCAGGGCGGCCATGGCTGCATCTCGGTCACCGCCAACATCGCGCCGCGCCTGTGCGCGCAGATGCACGACGCCTGGAAGGCGCGCGATCTCGACACCGTGTTCGAGATCCAGGACCGCCTGATGCCGCTGCACAAGGCGCTGTTCGTGGAGACCAGCCCCGGTCCGGTGAAGTACGGCGCCGACCTGCTGGGCAAGAGCACCGGCAAGCTGCGCCTGCCGCTGGTGGAACCGGGCGAGGCGACGAAGAAGCAGGTTCGCGACGCGATGGTGAACGCGGGGCTGCTGAACTAGGCGCGCTGCGCTTCGTCTGACTTCTCCTCTTCTCAAGTCCCCTCCCCCCTCCGTGGGGGAGGGCTAGGGTGGGGGGCATCCACCGTTGCGCCGCGTGGTGAACTCCCCCCACCCCAACCCTCCCCCACGAGGGGGGAGGTGGCAAGAAGCGACGCGGCGCCCGTCCGCGACAAGGAAATGAAAACCACGCCATGGCGCGACCGACGCTGATCGAGGGCCACATCGCGGCGCAGAACCGCAAGGCCCTGCACAACTACTTCATCGAGGAGCGCATCGAGGCCGGCATCATGCTGACCGGCACCGAGGTGAAATCCCTGCGCGGCGGCCGCAGCCAGATCGTCGAATCCTACGCCGCCGTCGAGGGCGAGGAGCTGTATCTCGTCAACGCCCACATCCCCGAATACACCCAGGCCAACCGCTTCAACCACGAGCCGCGCCGCAAGCGCAAACTGCTGCTGCACCGCCGCCAGATCAACCGCCTGATCGGCGCCATCCAGCGCGACGGCTACACCGTGGTGCCGCTGATGGTGTTCTTCAACACCCGCGGCATCGCCAAGGTCGAACTCGGCCTCGCCAAGGGCAAGAAACAGCACGACAAGCGCGCCACCTCGGCGGCGCGGGACTGGGCGCGCCAGAAGCAGCGCTTGCTGAAATCGGCCAGCCGATAGGGCGGGCCGGCGCGCCAATGCGCACGCACGCCACTGCTCCGGACGTCTTCTGGGAGCGCGCCACTCCAGTGGCGCTCTTCCCGTCGCGCGAGCCAGGTCGGTGCGCGAGGAAAGACCGCGCATGAGCGCCATCGGCGTGGCGCGTTCCCGGAAGACGACAACCGCTCCCGATGCGCGGGGATGACGCGGGCGCCGTCTGCGGCTAGACGCTTGCCACGACGCAACGACCCACGAGAGACAGAGCGATGACCACGATCAAGGTGACGGCCGGCCCCTTCGCGTTCGAGGCGCGGCTGGAAACGGCGGTGGCGCCCAAGACCTGCGCCGCCTTCCTGAAGCACATGCCCTTCGCGAGCAAGATCGTGCACGTGCGCTGGAGCGGCGAGGGTGTCTGGATACCGTTGGGCGATCTCGATTTCGGGGTCGGCTACGAGAACAACACCAGCTATCCCGCGCCCGGCCAGATCATTCTCTATCCCGGCGGCGTCAGCGAGACCGAGATCCTGCTCGCCTATGGCGGCGTCCAGTTCGCCTCCAAGGCCGGCCAGCTGTCGGGCAACCACTTCCTGACCCTGACCTCGGGCCTCGAGAACCTCTACGCGCTCGGCCGCAAAACCCTGTGGGAAGGCGCCCAGCCGATCCGGTTCGAGGCGGCGTAGGACGGGAGCACGTCGCCAGACACGCCGCCCTTTCATACCTTCCCCTGCCAACGGCGGGGGAAGGTGCCCGAAGGGCGGATGGGGGTGGGTGGTGCGGCAACCGCGATGCTGGCGATTGGTCGTGCCCTCGATCCACCCGCGCGAAGCGCAATCCCTTCTTCTTCGCGATCGACGCGGGCGGCGGCAATAGGGATGTTGCGCTTCGCGCGGCCGTATCGACGACGTCGGGAAATCCTGCGGTCGTGATCGTTCCACGGCCCACCCCTATCCGCCCTTCGGGCACCTTCCCCCGCCGGTGGCGAGGAAAGGTATGAGGTAGCGTCGCCGCCGTGTCCGCCTTACTCCGCCGCCATCGCCAGCAGCCCCGGCACCGGGGCGTTGGTGATGCGGCTCATGTTCTCGCGCACCGCGAAGCTGCGGATCTGCAACTCGCTGATGGCGGCATTGGCCTTCATCTTCGCCACGATCGGCCCCGCCATGTAGGCATCGGCGGTGCGGCGGTCGGCGAACAGGTAGATGCCGCCCGAGCGTTGCGCGTCGCTCTCGTCCTCCAGCCAGATTTTCCATTGCAGCCCCTCGACCGAGAGGAACATGCGGCCGAGCTCGTCGGTGTAGCGTTTGGCCCATTCCGCCTGCGGCATGTCGGGGCGGCGGTAGTTGATCTGCACGATGACCATGGAATCCTCCTGCGGCCGGCGCGGGCTGGCGCCGTGGCGGCGATCATCGGCGCGGGCGGTGGCGGTGGTCAAGACGGCCATCCCGCGGCCCTCGCGGTGATCGCGCCGATGTCCTTGAACTCGGCGCGGCGGACCATCAGATCGCGCGCGTAGCCCAACGCCGCGGCCTCGCAGCGGGCGCGCGACGCCGGATCCGCGATCGCCTCGAAATCCTCGACGTGCGAGATACCGGCCAGGCGGCGGATCATCTTGGCGCCGGCGAACCCGGCGGTGTCGGCCAGCAGCACGGCCATCCGCCGTCGGTACAGCCGCTCCGCCGGCGGCGAATCGGGCGCGATGCCGTGCGGCAACAGCTGCGAACCGTCGCCGCGCCACAGCGCCAGGAACCGCGTCTCGAAGCGCTTCCAGACGCACTCGATCAGGTCGAGGATCCAGGCGCGGTAGGCGACACGGTTGTCGTCGACGGTGGCGTGGCCGGGCTGGCTGAAATACGCCAGCAGCAGATTGCCGACGACCGCGCCGAGGTCGAACCCCATCGGTCCGAAGAACGCCCACTCGGGGTCGATCACGCGCGTGTCGGTCGCGCTCGCCATGATCGAGCCCGTATGCAGATCGCCGTGGATGACCGCCTCCGTGGCCGTGCGGAAGACGAGTTTCAGCTCGGCCGCGGCGATCGTCGCGTCGCTGTCGGCGCGCAGGGCGGCGATGGCGGCGTCGAGATGAGGCCGCGTCCAGCGGTTCAACGGTGCCGCGCCGTAGGGACCCGTGAAAACGACGTCCTCGGTCGTGGCGCAGAGTTCGGCGTTGCCGGCGAACCGCGCCATCAGCCGCTTCTTCTCCGGCGTCGTGAGCGCGAGATCGGATGTGAGGAACAGGGTCCGGGCGAGATAGTCGCCGAGCTGCTCCGCGAGCAGCGGGTAGCGGACGCCCCGCACCAGCCCCTTGCGCAGGATGACATGCGGCGCCAGACGCTCCATGGCGATGAACGCCATCGCGGGATCGTAGTGGAACACCCCCGGCAGGCGGCCGGGCGCGACGCGGCCATGCAGCAGCAAAGCCTCGTGCTCGAAACCGATGCGGCCGATCGGGAAGGGCCAGCTTTCGCCCACCGAGCGGATGTAGGGCAGCGATTGCTTGACGACAATTCCGCCGGCCGGCCCGACCAGGTCGAACACCAGGTTCATGTTGCCGTCGCCGATTTCGCGGACCGTCCAGCCGCCGGCCGGCCCGCCCAGCCGGCGGGCGAGATCGGGCA
>CAMDVZ010000451.1 GCA_945878895.1 Caenispirillum bisanense
TCCGCGCTCGTGTAGTCGTCTCGCGTGATCGGAAGTCCCGCGCCCATCGATGCCTCCACCATGTGATTCGTCGCACCGCGGCATTGATTCGGAATTTGGCCGCGCTGGGAATCCCTAAATGGAGTCAGCCGCTACGTAGGCTGGTATTATTGCAGCGCGGCGCTTCTTCTCTGTTTCTGCATGGGCCGACCACGGCTGGAACTTGTGCTCGACGCGACGTCTTGAACGCACCTGACGTCCCTTCCTCGGACAGCCCGCTCTAGACGGCGGAAGGGGCGTGAATGCCGGGAGCCCACGCCGTGCCCGTGCCGGTGCCTGCGATGCTCAGCCGCCCAGCCGGTGCATGAAGGCCGCCAGCGCCGGCGCCCATTGCAGGGCGTCGACGTGGCTGGCCATGTGGCCCTTGTCGGTCACCAGCTCGACATAGGTCAGGTCGATGCCGGCGGCCCGCATGTCCCGCGCGTAGGACACGCAGCTGTCGCCGGGGAACAGCGTGTCGTTGGGCGCGATGACGTAGAGCACCTTGGCCTTGATCTTCGCGTAGTCCTTCGAGACGTCGAAGGAGCCGATGGCGCGGCGCAGCGCGACCAGGGAGTGACCGTCCCAGGTCGCCGCCCAGGCGCGCGCGATGTCGCGGATGGCGGCGTCGCGCTTGACCGGATCGGGAATCGCGGGGGCGAGGATTTCGCGCTGGCCGTAGCCGACCAGGGTCTCGAACCGGATCTCGGTCAGGGTCTGTCCGATGCCGCCGTTCTCGTAGTACCAGCCGCCGTTC
The DNA here is from genome assembly GCA_945878895.1 of Caenispirillum bisanense. Lineage (GTDB taxonomy): Bacteria > Pseudomonadota > Alphaproteobacteria > Reyranellales > Reyranellaceae > CAMDVZ01. The sequence continues at coordinate 776 of CAMDVZ010000451.1, forward strand.
CAGTTCGAGTCCGCCGCCAGCCGCGCGCGCAGCTTTTCGACCGCCTCGACGGCGTCGGCCCGCATGCCCGGCGCCGTTACCGTCGGCACGATGCCGTGCATGAAGTCGGGATAGCTCACGCCCCATTGGAACGACTGGAAACCGCCCATCGAGGGGCCGCACACCACGATCAGGTGCTTCACGCCCAGCGAATCGAGCAGCAGCTTCTGCGCGCGCACGATGTCGCGCATCGTGAGCTCGGGAAAGGTCGGCCCGTATTGCTTGCCGGTGCGCGGGTCGATGCTGGAGGGTCCGGTCGAGCCGTGGCAGGAGCCGATCGCGTTGACGCCGACCACGAAGTTGCGGTCGGTGTCGACGGCGCGACCGGGGCCGATCAGCGCGTCCCACCAGCCCGCCGTGCCCGGCGCCACGCCGCGGGCTTCCTTGCCCGGCGCGTGCACGCCCGCGACGTGGCCGCTGGAGGTGTAGCCGTGCACGACGAGGACGGCGTTGTCGCCGGCGGCGTTGAGTTTGCCGTGGGTTTCGTAGGCGAGCTCGCAGACCGGCAGCGCGTCGCCTCTTTCGAGAGCGAAGTCGCGGGTGGTGAAAATCCTGCTTTCGACGGCGTCGAGCTTGGTCATGTCCGGCGTTCCATCCGTTGTTCCGTTGCGTGTCGATGGCACACCGTCGCGCCTCTCGGCGCAAGTCCCGCGTCGCGCTGGACTGGGTCGCGCCGGGGTGGTGTCGTGCCCGTGCTTTCGATATCCGTACCGTCGAGGCCCGTGCTTTCGAGGAATGATTCGCCATGCTTGTTTTCCGTCAGCTGTTCGATCCCCAGTCGTCGACCTACACCTACCTGCTCGGCGACGGCGAAACGCGCGAGGCCGTCCTGATCGACCCTGTGTTCGAGCAGGCGCGACGCGACGCGGCCCTGATCGCCGATCTCGACCTGAAGCTCGTGGCGATTCTCGACACCCACGTCCACGCCGACCACGTCACCGGCGCCTGGCTGCTGCGGCGGCTGGCCGGCGGCGCCATCGCGCTGGCGGCCAGTTCGGGGGCCGAGGGCGCGGACCGCTATCTCGGCGACGGCGACACGATCGCCTTCGGCAAGCGGTCCCTGCGCGTGCGCGCGACGCCCGGCCACACCGCCGGCTGCCTGACCTACGTGCTCGACGACCGGTCGATGGCCTTCACCGGCGACGCGCTGCTGATCCGCGGCAGCGGTCGCACCGATTTCCAGCAGGGCGACGCGCGCGCGCTCTTCCACTCCGTGCGCGACCGCATCCTGTCGCTGCCGGGCGATTGCCTGCTGTACCCCGCGCACGATTACCGCGGCATGACCGTCACCAGCGTGCGCGAGGAATGCCTGTACAATCCGCGGCTGGGCAACGCCGTGGAGGTCGACGACTTCGTCGGCCACATGGCCAACCTCGGCCTCGCCCATCCGAAGAAGCTGGACGTCGCGGTGCCCGCGAACCTGCGATGTGGCCGTCCCGACGACGAGTCCGCGGCGACCGCCGCGCCGGCCTGGGCGCCGCTGCGCTATAGTTTTTCCGGGACGTGGGAAATCCAGCCACACGCGCTGGAGGAGCATCGAGGCGCGGTCCAGGTGCTCGACGTGCGCGAGCCCGCCGAACTCGCCGGACCGCTTGGCCGCATTGCCGGCGTCATCGCCATTCCGCTCGGGAGCTTGCGCGCGCGCGCCGGCGAACTCGACAAGGGTCGGCCGATCGTCGCGGTGTGCCGCTCGGGCAGCCGGTCCGCCCAGGCGATCGTCATCCTGCGCGAGGCGGGGTTCGTCGATCTCGCCAATCTGGCCGGCGGCATGCTGCGCTGGCGCAGCGAGGGTCCGGTCGCCGACGGCGGTGGAATCTGAGTCGTCGGCTTCAGCCTGCCATGGCGTCGAGCCGCTCGCGGATCGCCAGCAAATCCATCCAGGCAAGGCGCTTGCCGCCGGGCGAGAGCAACAGATAGGCGGGATGGAACAGCGGCATCGCGGGCAGGCGCGAACCGTCGGGCAGCGTGTACTCGAACCACTTGCCGCGCAGGCGGGTGATGCCCTGTTCGGTGTCGAGCATCGCCTTGGCCGGCACGCCACCGGCCAGCACCAGCAGCTTCGGCTTCGCGAGTTCGACGTGACGGCGCGCGAAGGCGACACAGATCGCGGTGTCGCTGAGATTGGGCGTGCGGTTGCCCGGCGGCCGCCACGGCAGGATGTTGGTGATGTAGAGATCGCGCCCCCGGTCCATGCCGATGGCCGCGAACATGCGGTCCATCAGCTTGCCGCTGACGCCGACGAAGGGTTTGCCGGTGCGATCCTCGGCCTCGCCGGGCGGCTCGCCCACGATCATGACCGGCGCGCCCGCGACGCCGTCGGCGAACACGGTGTTCTTGGCCATGCGCTTGAGCGTGCAGCCCTCGAAAGCGCGGATCGCGGCTTCCAGTTCGGGAAGCGTGTTGGCCGAGGCGGCCGCGGCCCGCGCGTCTTCCACCAGGCGCGGCGATTCGAGCGGCACCGGCGGGCGCGGCGCGGCGATGGCCGGCGCCGCGGGGCGCTGGGCGGCAGCGGGTATCGTGGCCGGGGTCGTTGCCTCGCCGAGCCCGCCGGCGGGTCGCGGCGTCGCGCGGGCCGCCACGGTGGCAGCCGTCGCGGCGTACCGGTCCTGCACCTCCTCCAGGCTGGCCTCGTCGACGCCGGCCTCGAGGTACCAGCGCAGCAGTGCCGCGACGTTCTCGATCGGATCGACGGTGGTCGTCTGCTGGGTCACGAGGTACGCCGGAAGCCGCTGGAGGGTGCGGTGGCAGGATGGCGGCGACGTCCGCGCCTGTCCATCCCGCGCTGGCCGTTGCGAGCCATGCGCCGGGCCGGTGGCGAAGGGCTTCGCCGCCGGACGGC
>CAMDVZ010000452.1 GCA_945878895.1 Caenispirillum bisanense
CCACGACCGGCCACCGACGACGCCCGGGAGCCGCCAAAACGCTGTCCCGAGACATCGCCGGGACGCCCCCGACACGACCGCGCGGTCCGCCGAGGCCCGCCCGGGGCGAACTTTCTCGCCCGTTCACCTCAGTCCGACAGGCTGCTAGATGGTCGATCTCGTGCTGGAGCAGTTCCGACGTCGCCGTGTCCAGGCGCTCGCGGCGATGAGCGGTGCCGTCGAGGTCGACGAATGTCACCGAGATCGAGGTGGCGCGGCGGACCCTCACCAGCAGATCGGGGAAGCACAGGCAATCGTCCCACAAGGTGATTGTGTCGGTCGAACGCCAGACGATGGCGGGATTGACCAGCGCGGTGGGCCAGCCGGCGATGCGGCAGGCGATCAGGCGGCGGCGAATGCCGATCTGTGGTGCCGCGATGGCGCGGCCGAAACCGGCGCGGGCGCGGAAATCGTCGAGCGCCGCCAGCAGGGACCCGGCGTCGGCCCGCACGTCGGCGGCGCGCGGATCGGTCACTGGCGGACAGACGCCGCGCAACCGTTCGTCGCCCAACCGCAGGATGGGCGGCGGGATGGCGGGGTGTTGATCGGGCGCCATGGGAAAGGGACCGGCGAGGTGGCGATGGTAGGCGTCTTCACATGGTCGGGGCCGCGAGTCCACGGGCCGCCGGTCGTTTCGGTCGCCAGGGCAATCGCGTGCAGGAAAGAGGGGACAAGCCGTTTCCCCGGCGACTAACCGGCAAGGCGGTTAGGCTCTCGTGCCGCTCCGGCTTTCCACTAACCAGCATGGTGGTTGGTCGACGCGCCAGGCCTGACCAGGCCGTCGCCACGTGAAAGGCGAACGGCGGCATCGCCAGCCAAAGTCGGCGCCCATGAGTGCGCCACCCCAGTGGCGCATCGCCGCCGCCGCGCGGCCATCGACGACGCTCGCCATGAGCGGCAGCGGACCGGCGCGCTCCCGGACGGCGCGACATCGGCACGGTTTTCATCGACGCGACAACGGCGCCGGGGCGGGATCGCGTTCACCCGATTGCCCTGTGCCGGTCGCGCGCGCCGCTTGACCGCGCCCGCCGCCGCCCGCACAAACACCGGCATGGGTTTCATCGGCAAGATACTGCTGGTTCTGATCGTCACGGGCGTGGCCTGGTACGGCTTTCGCTGGTGGCAGCGCATGGTCAATGGCGATCGGCGGGTCGGCGGCGCGCCGGCACGGCCCAAGACGCCGCGCTGGACCAAGGATCCGACCGAGGTGATCGACGACATGGCAGCCTGCACGACCTGCGGCGCCTTCGTGGCGCCGGCGGCCGGCCGCTGCGCCCGCCACGATTGCCCGCGCGCCTGAACGGGTCATTCGGCCGCGTCGCGAGCCTGTCCCTTGCCTTGACCGGCGATGGGGCGCTCAATATGTTGCGGCGCCGCAAAACGCCCGCAACGGGCGGATTTCCTTGAGGTTTTCGCCATCGTGTCCGCCGCCGCCGAGGCCGGGAAGCCGACCTGTTTCCAGGAGCTGATCACGACGCTCCAGAGCTACTGGGCGGCGCGCGGTTGCGTGCTGTTGCAGCCCTACGACATGGAAATGGGGGCGGGTACGTTCCACCCCGCCACGACGCTGCGGGCGCTGGGTCCGAAGCCGTGGCATGCCGCCTACGTGCAGCCCTCGCGGCGGCCCAAGGACGGGCGCTATGGCGAGAATCCGAACCGGTTGCAGCATTACTACCAGTTCCAGGTGATCCTGAAGCCGTCGCCCAAGGATATCCTGGAGCAGTATCTGGGTTCGCTGCGGGCCATCGGCATCGATCCCGCCATCCACGATCTGCGTTTCGTCGAGGACGATTGGGAGAGCCCGACCTTGGGCGCCTGGGGGCTGGGCTGGGAAGTCTGGTGCGACGGCATGGAGGTGACGCAGTTCACCTATTTCCAGCAGGTCGGCGGCATCGAGTGCGAGGTCGCGGCGGGCGAGATCACCTATGGGCTCGAACGGCTGGCGATGTATCTGTTCGACAAGAAAAGCGTCTACGAGCTGCCGTTCAACCGCGTCGACTCGCCGGTGCCGCTGACCTATGGCGAGGTGTTCCTGCGCAACGAACAGGAACAGTCGACGTACAATTTCGAGCGCGCCGACACCGCCATGTTGTCGCGCCATTTCGAGGACGCCGAGCGCGAGTGTGCCTCGCTGTTGTCGGGCGCCAACAAGCCGCTGGCGCTGCCCGCCTTCGAGCAATGCATCAAGGCGAGCCACGCCTTCAACCTGCTCGACGCGCGCGGCGTCATCAGCGTCACCGAACGCCAGGCCTATATCGGCCGGGTGCGGGCGCTGGCGAAGGCGTGCTGCGAGGCATGGCTGGCGGGCGACGCCGGAAAGGCGGCCTGACATGGCCAAGTTGCTGCTGGAGCTGTTCTCCGAGGAAATTCCCGCCCGCATGCAGGCGCGCGCGGCCGAGGATCTGCGCCGCCTTTTCGTCGAGGGCCTGCGCGCCGCCGGGATATTGTTCGCCACGACGGCGGTGTTCGCGACGCCGCGCCGGCTGGCGCTGGCGGTCGACGGGTTGCCGCAGCGCAGTCCCGACACGCGCGAGGAGCGTCGCGGTCCGCGCGTCGGCGCGCCGCAACAGGCGATCGATGGGTTCCTGAAAAGCGTTGGCCTGAAGACACTGGATCAGTGCGAGAAGCGCGACACCGGCAAGGGCGAGTTCTGGTTCGCTTTCGTCGAGAAGAAAGGCCGCGACGCCGCCGACGTAGCGCGCGAGATCGTCGGCAAGGTCATCTCCGATTTCCCGTGGCCGAAATCGATGCGCTGGGGCGGCCACCAGCTGGCCTGGGTACGGCCGCTGCACCACATCCTGTGCGTGTTCGACGGCAAGGCGCTGGGCGGCGGTCTCGTCGAGCATCGCGCCGATTCGCCGGACTCCTATTTCGGCGGAACGTCCGGCGGTGCCTCCTCGCGGTTCGTGTTCGCGCCGGCGCCGCGGCCCGAGCACGTCGTCGTGCCGGCGTCGGAAACGACGCGCGGCCATCGCTTCCTGGCGCCGGGCGAAATCCGGGTCGAGAGCTACGCCGACTACGCCCGCAAGCTGCGCCAGGCGTTCGTGATTCTCGACGCCGAGGAACGCAAGGCGGTGATCCGCACCAGGGCGGAGACCTTGTGCCGCGAGGCCGGCGTCGACCTGATCAAGGACGAGGCGCTGTTCGACGAGGTCGCAGGCCTGGTCGAATGGCCGGTGCCGCTGATGGGATCGATCGATCGCGAGTTCATGGACGTGCCGGCCGAGGTGCTGATCACCTCGATGAAGACGCACCAGCGCTATTTCGCGTGCCTGACGCGCGGCGGCGATCTGGCGCCGCGTTTCGTGGTGGTCGCCAACACCATCGCCACCGACGGCGGACGCGAGATCGTGGCCGGCAACGAACGGGTGCTGCGCGCGCGCCTGTCGGACGCCAAGTTCTTCTGGGAACAGGACAAGAAGACGACGCTGGAACAGCGCCTGCCGGCGCTGAAGGACATCGTGTTCCACGCGAAGCTGGGGACCCAGGCCGAGCGGGTCGAGCGCATCGCGCGGCTGGCGGTCGACATCGTTGGCGCGGAACGCAGTTCCTATTGCGCCGGCACCGACCGCGCCCGCGTCGATACCGCCGCCCGGCTGTGCAAGGCGG
>CAMDVZ010000453.1 GCA_945878895.1 Caenispirillum bisanense
CGTCACGTTGCTGTCGCTGCCGCCCTGTTGTCCGGAACTGAACCCGATGGAAAACGTCTGGGACTACCTGCGCGGCAACAAACTGAGCCACAGGGTGTGGGATGGCTACGAGGCCATCGTCGGGGCATGCGTCCAGGCGTGGCGCTTCCTGGTCGGCGATCCCGAGAGGATCAGGTCGATCGCCACGCGAGACTGGGCGTGTGTCAATATTTAGGCGACCTGGTATTACCTCGAACCGGCGATGCGCTGGGCAAAGCTTGTTTCCGGACGGCCCTTCTTGTCTGGGCCAAGTCCATTGTCGGACCCCACGCCGCGATAGATCATACACGCGCCAGTCACGGGGCCAACCGCGCGCGGACGCGACGCGGAGGTGTGGCTTCGAGCCTCGCCGTCGTGACGATCTCCGTCAGAGCAACCCGAGCTTCTGATCGAGCGCGACCAGCTTCGCCAGCGCCGCGCGTCGTCGGGCCTGATTGGCGGTACGAAAGGCGAGTACGTCGCGCAGCGACAGGCGGCGGCGCCTGCCGACCATGCGGGCCGGCAACTCGCCCCGGTCGATCATGCCGACAACGTACCGCCGCGACACAAGCAAGAGCTCGGCGGCTTGCCGCGTCGTGATCTCGGCGTCGTTCGCGGGCGTCGGGCGTTGGCTGCTCGGCACGGGCGGTCTCCTCCGGCCAGAGCATAGCAAGGACGACCGACGCGAGACAGGCGCCTCACCCCCCGAGGAACTGCTCCCGCTTGTACCCCTGCAAATACAACAACGCCGTCAGGTCGCCGTGGTCGACGCGGGCGTTGGTGGCGGCGGCGACCGTCGGTTTGGCGTGGTAGGCGACGCCGAGGCCGGCTTCTTGCAACATGGGGAGGTCGTTGGCGCCGTCGCCCACGGCCATCGTCTCGATCGTTCGGACGCCGCGCGCGGTCGCGAGTTCGTTCAGCGCGGCGAGCTTGGCTTCCTTGCCGAGGATCGGCTCGCCGACGCTGCCGGTCAGCACGCCGGCGTCGGTCAGCAGGCGGTTGGCGCGGTGCTCGTCGAAGCCGAGTTTGGCGGCGACCATCGCGGTGTAATGGGTGAAGCCACCCGACACGAGCGCGCACCACGCGCCGTTGGCGCGCATGGTCGCCACCAGCGTCGCCGCACCGGGCATGTAACGGATGCGGCTGGCAGCCTCGTCGAGCTTCGAGGTCGGCAGACCTTTCAGCAGGCCGACGCGCTCGCGCAACGCCTCGGCGAAGTCGAGCTCGCCGTTCATGGCGCGCGCCGTGATGCCCGAGATGCGCTCGCGCAGGCCGAGAAAGTCGGCCAGTTCGTCGAGCATCTCGTTCTCGATGATGGTCGATTCCATGTCGGCCACCAGCAGCCGTTTGCGGCGGCCCGCGACCGGTTGCGCCACGATGTCGAACGGCCGGCCGGGTAGCGCCGCGCGCACCAGCCGCACGGCCGTCGCGGGCTCGTGGGCGGAGGCATCGAACGACAGATCGGCGGCGATGCCCGGCGCCAGCCACGCGGTGGCGCCGACATCGACGCCGGCCGTCGCCAGCGCCACGCGGGCGCGATCGAGCGCGCTCTGGTCGAGCGTCGGTTTCGCCGGATCGGCGAGCAGCGTGAGAACGGCGCGCATGGGGTCTTCCACTGGAGGTGGCACACTATGGTAAGGCGCCGCCCGCCGGTCCAGAGACGAACCGCCGCGCGGACGGCTCTTTTCGATACCTTCCCTCGCCCGGAGGGCGGCAAGCGGCCCGGAGGCGGGGGAAGGTATGAGGGACCGCGATACCCCCGCCTCGCAAAGCCCTGTAGAACCCCGCGATGTCAGCAGCCATTCCCGCCACGTCGTCACTCGAAACCGCCCTGATCGTCGCCGGCCCCACGGCCAGCGGCAAGTCGGCGCTGGGGCTGGAGCTGGCGCGACGGCTGGGCGGCACCGTGATCAACGCCGACGCGATGCAGACCTACGACGCCTTTCCGGTTCTGACGGCGCAGCCGACGGCGGCCGAGCGGGGCGAGATTCCGCACGCGCTCTATGGTTGCCTACCCCTGGCCACGGTGCTGTCGGCGCAGCGCTGGCGGGCGCTGGCGCTTGAAGCCATGCAGGCGGCGGTTGGCGCCGGGCGGGTGCCGATCCTGGTCGGCGGCAGCGGTCTCTACGTGAAGGCGCTGGTCGAGGGCTTCGCCGCCGTGCCCGACGTGGCCGCCACGTTCCGCGCCGAGGCCGAGGCCGACTGGGCGGCGCTGGGGCCGGATGGCTTCCGCGCGCGGCTGGGCGAGACCGACCCCGATATCGTCGCGCGGCTGAAGCCGTTCGACCGCCAGCGCCACGTCCGGGCGTGGGAAGTGTGGCGCGCCACCGGGCGGACGTTGTCAGCCTGGCAGGCGGAACCGCGCTCGGGGCCACCGCCGAGCTGGGCCTTCCGGACCGTGCAGCTGGCGCCGGAGCGGGCATGGCTGCGGGCGCGCATCGCGGCGCGGTTCGAGGCCATGATCGCCGCTGACGTGGTCGAGGAGGTACGACCGGTCTGGCAAGCGGTGCGGGCGGGCGGGCTGGCGGCCGATCTGCCGGGGCTCAAGGCGCACGGCGCGCCCGAATTGTTCCGGTTCCTCGACGGGGCGATCAGTCTCGACGACGTGGCGCGGATCGCGATCGACCACACGCGGCAATACGCGAAACGCCAGATGACGTGGTCTCGCGGTCAGATAGTTCCAGATGTAGTGGTTGATCCGCAAGAATCTGACTGCGTCGATCAAGTTTTGAAATTAACATCTAAAATAGACGCCTGAAACTATTCATTTGTTTGCAAAAAATGGTTGACCCTCGGTTTCGACGTCACTATGGTCCGCCGCGCCGCGAAGCCCTGCTTTCGCGGCGCGTTTGTTGATGGAGCTCGCGATGACGACCGAAACGCCCACGAATGGCGCGGACCTGCTGATCAAGACCCTGATCGACCAGGACGTCGAGGTCGTGTTTGGCTATCCCGGCGGCGCGGTGCTGCCGATCTACGACTCGATCTTCAAGCAGAACCGGCTGCGCCACATCCTCGTGCGCCACGAGCAGGCCGCCGTGCATGCCGCCGAAGGCTACGCCCGCTCGACCGGCAAGGTCGGTGTCGTGCTGGTCACGTCCGGACCGGGCGCCACCAATGCCGTGACCGGCCTCACCGACGCACTGATGGATTCGATCCCGATCGTCTGCCTGACCGGCCAGGTGCCCACCCATCTTATCGGCAACGACGCCTTCCAGGAAGCCGACACGACGGGCATCACGCGGCCCTGCACCAAGCACAATTATCTGCTCAAGAACGTCGCGGACATGCAGCGGGTGGTGAACGAGGCGTTCTACGTCGCGAGATCGGGTCGTCCCGGACCGGTCGTGATCGACCTGCCCAAGGACATCCTGATGGCGCCGCATCCCTACGAGGCGCCGCGCAAGACCGCCATCGCGCACAAGAGCTACCGGCCCCAGGTCAAGGGCGACATCCGCAAGATCGAGGAAGCCGTCGACCTGATGATGAAGGCGAAGCGGCCGGTGTTCTACACCGGCGGCGGCGTGATCAATTCCGGTCCCAACGCGGCCAAGCTGTTGCGCGAACTGGTGCGGATCACCGGCTACCCGATCACCAGCACGCTGATGGGGCTGGGTGCTTTTCCG
>CAMDVZ010000454.1 GCA_945878895.1 Caenispirillum bisanense
CGCGCGGCTCGTGCGCCGGGAAGGGACGAGCGCGATGCATGGTCTGGCGGTTGTCCCACATTACCAGGTCGTCGACCCGCCATTTGTGGGTGTAGACGAACTCGCGCTGGGTGGCGTGCTCGATCAGGTCGCGCAGGTAGCCGCGCGCCTCGGGCATCGGCCAGCCGACGATTTCGCCAGCATGGGCTGATAGATAAAGCGACTTGCGTCCGGTCACCGGATGGACGCGGACCATGCATTGACGGACCGGCCTAAAACGCTCGCGTTCCTCGTCGGTGAAATCGCTGAACCCAATCAGCTGGCGCGAGAACATCTGTGAATGTTCGCAGACCATGCCTTCGACCTCCGCCTTGGTCTCCTCGTCGAGCGCGTCGTAGGCCGCCCGCATGTCGGCAAACTGCGTGTTGCCGCCCTTCGAGGGAATGCTGACGGCGTGCAGCAGAGAGTACTTCGCAGGCGTCGTCTTGAACGAGCTGTCGGAGTGCCACAGCCGGTTGCCGATGGCGAACAGCCGGCGGCGGTCGTCGCGGGGGTAGGGCGTGTTGTTCTTGTCGAGGTTGGAGACGTCGGCGAAGGTCGTGGGCAGCCGCGTCTCGCTGGCGGCGCGCAGGCTGGTGCCGATGGCATGCTCGATGTCCCCCAGGCTCTGGGTGAAGGCGAGTTGCTGGGCGTCGGTGATCTTCTGGTCGCGGAACACCAGCACGGCGTACTTGTCCATGCCGGCATGGATCGCGGCGACCTCGTCAGGTGTCAGAGGCCGGCGCATGTCGATGCCGTCGACTTCGCCGGCCAAGCAGGGACCGACCTGGCGGATGGTGACTGTCATTGCTCAGCCTCCTTGGTTTCCTCACGCTTCTCCATAATGAACGCGACGATAGGCGCGCGACGGGATGAGGTCGTCGATATGTACATCCCAGACAGTGCCGATATTGGCGCCCTGGTGCTCGGCGAACAACGGTGCGAAGCGGCCGGGCTGCGTCACCGAGGCGCCGCGCAGGCCGAAGCCGGTGGCGGCGGCGGCGAGATCGCCGCGGCCGTGCACGGCTTCCTTGGCCGTGATGCCGTTGGCGCGGAATTTGTGCACCTCGGCGCCATAACCGCCGTCGTTCATGATCGCCATCAGCATCTTGATGCCCTGGCGGCGGACCGTCTCCAGCTCCTGCACGTGCATCATCAGGGAGCCGTCGCCCTCGACTAGCAGCACCTTGCCGTCGCCACGCGCGGCGGCGATGCCGATAGCGGCGGGCAGCGCCGAGCCGATGGCGCCGAAATCGTTGACCACGTGATAGCGCTCGGCAGGGCGGCCCTTCATGTGGGTCATCACCATGCTGAAATAGTGGCCCGCGCCGACGACGACCTCCCAATCCTTCGGGATCGCCTGGTCGAGTTCCAGCACCGCCTTGCGCGGGTCGACGGTGTTGGCCTGCACCGGAAATTCCTTGCTGTCGGGCGAGTCGCCCGCGATCAGCTTGGCCATCTCGTTGGTGCGGAAGCCATTCTTCGAGATGCCGCGCTGCTGCATGCGGGCGAGGATCGCCTCGGCTGCCGCCTTGGCGTCGGCACGAACGTGAAGGTCGGCGGTGCGCAGGCCCTGCCACAGGCCGCGCGGGTTGGTGTCGATCTGGACGGTGCGGGCTCCGGGATAGAGGTAGCCGCCCTCAGTGGTGTAGTGGCCGAGTGCTGCGCCCGCGCCGATCACCAGGTCGGCTTCGGCGAAGCGCTCGCGCGCGAAATCGCTGGCGAAGGCGCCGGCGATGTCGAGTGCGAAGGGATTGCCATCGAACAGGCCCTTGCCGAGGAGCGACGTTGCCGTCAGCGCGCCGGCCTGCGCGGCCAGCGCTTCAAGGGCAGCGGCGGCGCCGGACAGGATCGCGCCGCGGCCGGCGATCAGGATCGGCTTCTCCGCCTCGGCGATCATGTCGACGACCTTGTCGACGATCACGGGATCGGGCACCGGCCGCTGCGCCACGGGCGCCAGGTCGGAGGAGGGCGTGTAGTCGGTGAGGTGTGGCCACGCCTGCTTCTGCATATCCATCGGCACGGAGAGCACCACCGGCCGCTGCTCGAGTTGCGCCACCAGGAAGGCCTCGCGCACATTGTCGAGCAGGCGGTCGACATGCTTGACCGTGACGTAGTGCGCGCCGCAGGCGAGCGCCAGGGGCGCCATGTCGATCTGCTGGAGATACCAAGCCGCGGCGAGCGGCGAGTCGCCCGCGAAAACCACCAGCGGAACGTTGCCGCGCGCAGCGATGGTGAGCGCTGTCATGATCTGGGTGAAGCCCGGGCCGCAGGTCGTGGAGGCGACGCCGACCTTGCCGGTGGCGCGGGCGTAGCCGTCGGCCATGGCGACGGCACAATGCTCGTGGCGCGCATGGATCACCTTCATGCCGGGCAACTCGGCCATCGCGGTCGACCAGTACATGTTGGCGTCGCCCATGAGGGTGAACAGGTGATCGACGCCCTCGGCCGCGAAGGCGCGGGCCAGCATGTCGGAAACTTTCAGCTTGCTCATCGCAGTACCCTCTACTTGCCGCGCAGCCAGGACAGGAACGCTCGCCACAGGAGATTGAAAGCACTGAGCTCGGCGGCGGCCACCGGTTTCGATGGTGGGGGTGCAAGCATTGCGTCCGGCGGCGTTCTAGGCAACTCGCTGGCATTGATGGGCGAAACTGGCGCGCCCCGCTCGGCCACCAGCTTGGCCATGTTGGTGGAAAATTCAGCCAGCAGCGCGCGCGCGACATGGACGCCGCCGGCATTGGCGAAGGTTTCGAGCGGGCCGCTCACCGTGAAGCTGCCGTCGACGGCGAGTTCCGTCACGTTCCCGCCGCTCACCTTGACCACGCCCGACGCCAGCGCCCGCGAGGCGCCGCGCCCGTCGATGCCGCGGCCTTCGATGGTGCACGTCCGCGCGGTGTGATCGAAGGCGAGGCTCGCCTCGCCGCGGAACATCGCGACGGTCGGGCCGAACTTCACGCGAATGGAACCGCGATAAAGCCCGTCGCTCTGGTCCGGCGACAGCTCGGCGCCGGGAATGCACGACGCCACCAGCGCCGGGTCGCTGAGGAGAGGCCAGACCCGGTCGGCCGGCAGCGGGATCGTGGTCTTCTCGCTCAGCGCCACCATCTCAGGCGAGGTTCTTCTTGAAGAAGGCGATCGTGCGGTCCCACGAGAGCTTGGCGGCAGCCTCCTGGTAGCGCGGCGTCGAGTTGTTGTGGAAGCCGTGCTGCGTGTCCGGATAGATGAAGACCTCGTACGGCACGCCGGCACTCTTCAGCGCCACCTCGTAGGCCGGGTACATCGCGTTGATGCGCTCGTCGTTCTGCGCGAGTTGAACCATCAACGGCGCCTTGATCGACGGCACCGCCGTGGTCTCGGCCGCCGCGCCGTAGTAGGGCACGCCCGCCTGCATGTCGGCGCCCATCGCGGTGGCCAGCCAGTTGGTCGCGCCGCCGCCCCAGCAGAAGCCCGTGACGCCGAGCTTGCCGGTCGAGAGCGCGTGCGTCTTGAGATACTTCGCGCTGTTCAGCATGTCAGTGCGCAGCTTCGGCTGGTCGAGCTTGGCCTGCAGCGTGCGGCCGTCGTCGTCGTTGCCGGGATAGCCGCCGACCGGGAACAGTCCGTCCGGTGCCAGCGCCAGGAACCC
>CAMDVZ010000455.1 GCA_945878895.1 Caenispirillum bisanense
CGAGAGGCTGTCGCCGCAATGGGCCAGCAGGGCGTTCACCAAAGTGTGGTCGGGGTTGCCGGGCGCCGGATGAACGACCAGCCCCGCGGCCTTGTTCAGCACCAGCAGATCGGACTCTTCATAGAGGATGTCCAGATCCAGGGCCTGCGGCAGCGGGATCGCGGGCTCGGGCTCGGGAATGTCGACCACGAAGCGATCGCCCGTTTTGACCTTGCGGGACGGCTCTTCTATCGTCGTGCCATCGGCCAGCGTCACGCGGCGGCCCTCGATCAGCGCCTTTACGCGGCTTCGCGTGAGGGCCGGCAAGGCGACGGCCAGCGCGCGGTCCAGCCGCTCGCCGGATGCGCTTTCATCGAAGGTCACGACGTGGCGGGCGGCATCGCTCATGGAGTTGTTTTGACGTCCCCTGCTCAGGCCTCCGCACCGCTCTGGCTGAAAGTGCTGGTTATCGTGATGGGCCTGCTGATCGTGGCCGGTTTCGTCGTCGTCGCGGCCGAAATCGCCCGCCGCATGTCTACGCCCAACGCCGCCCGGCCGCCAGCATCGGGCTCGATGGGTGGCCCGGCGAGCGGATTCACCGAACGCATCGCGCTGCCCTCGGGCGCGCGCGTGGTGTCGATGAACGCCGTCGGCGACCGCCTGATCGTCCATGTCGAGACCCAGGGCGGGCCGTCGGCGGCCTATATCGTCGATCCGCGCAACGGCGCCCTGCTCGGCACGGTCGAATTCCCGCCCGGAGTGGCGCGATAGCGATGTTCGACCACCTCTCGATCACGACGACGGACCTCGATCGGGCCCAGCGGTTCTACGACGCCGTACTGGGCACGCTGGGGATTCCGCGAGTCAACCGCCGCGAGCGCTCGGTGGGCTACGGCGAACGCCAAGGGATCGACGGCGCGCCCTGCTACCTCTCTGTCTATCTCACCACCGGTAAACTCGAAGCTGGCAAGCTCGTGGCCGACAACCGGCATTGGTGCTTTCGCGCGCCGAGCCGCGCCGCCGTGCGTGCCTTCCATGAAACCACGCTGGCCAACGGCGGCAGCGACGACGGCCCGCCCGGACTCCGCGCTGTCTACGGTCCCGACTACTACGCCGCCTTCGTGCGCGATCCCGACGGCAACCGCATCGAAGCCGTCACGCGCCGCCCCGAGGAACAGGAATGAACTTTCGCAGCGACAACGAGGTCGGCGCCCATCCCGCCATCATCGAGGCCGTGAGCCGCGCCTTCTCGGGCGGCACCGCGCCGTCCTACGGCGCCGACGCCTGGACGCACAAGGTCGAGCAGCGCCTGCGCGACCTCTTCGAGCGGCCCGACCTGGTGGCCTTCCCGGTGGCCACCGGCACCGCCGCCAATGTGCTGTCGCTGGCCTGCTGCACGCCCCCCTGGGGCGCCATCTTCTGCCATCCGGCGGCGCATATCGTGGTCGACGAGGCCAACGCCCCGGAGTTCTTCACTTCAGGCGCCAAGCTCACCCCGGTCGACGGGCCGGCGGGCAAGATCGACCCGCGCAAGCTTGCCCAGATGCTGGCCGAGCCGGTCTACGGCGTGGTGCATCATCCGCAACCCGCCGCCGTCAGCATCACCCAGGCCACCGAATCCGGCACCGTCTACGGTCCGGAGGAAGTCGCCGCCATCGCCACGTCCACGCACCGCCATGGCCTGAAACTCCACATGGACGGCGCGCGCTTCGCCAACGCGCTCGCCTTCGTCGGCTGCACGCCGGCGGAACTGTCGTGGAAAGCCGGCGTCGATGTGCTGAGCCTCGGCGCCACGAAGAACGGCGCGATTGCCGCCGAGGTCGTCGTCTTCTTCAACACGGCGCTCGCGTGCGAATTCGAGTTCCGCCGCAAGCGCGGTGGCCACCTGTTCTCCAAGATGCGATTCCTGTCGGCCCAGCTCGACGCCTACTTCACCGACGGGCTGTGGCTCGCCAACGCACGCCACGCCAACGCCATGGCGCGCCTTCTGGTGGCCGGACTGACGCCGCTCAAAGGTACGCAGCTTCTCTATCCCGTGGACGCCAACGAAATCTTCGTGGTCCTGCCGGCCCGCATGCATGATGCGCTGGTCGCCGGCGGGGCGCAGTATCACCCCTGGCCATCGGATCGCCCGGGCGAACGGGCTTTCAGGCTGGTCACGGCATTCGACACGAGTCTGGCGGACGTCGAACGCTTCCTCTCCATCGCCAAGGCGGCCTGAGCATGACCCATCAGCGTACCCTCACCACCGCTCACTGGGGCGTCTACGAAGTCGAGTACGACGACGCGGGCCAGGCCGTCCGCCTTCATCCCTTCTCCAAGGACCCCGATCCCTCACCGATCGGCCTGCACATGCTGTCGGACGAGGTGGCGCGGCTCCGCGTGCGCCGGCCGGCGGTGCGCAAGAGCTGGCTCGAGCATGGTCCCGGCAGCCATCCCGAGCGCCGTGGCCAGGAGCCGTTCTTCGAAGTCTCGTGGGACGAGGCGCTGGATCTCGTCTCCAAGGAACTCGCGCGCGTAAAAGCCCAGCATACCAACCGCGCGATCTTCGGCGGCTCCTACGGCTGGTCGAGCGCCGGCCGCTTCCACCACGCCCAGAGCCAGGTCCATCGCTTCCTGAATGCGATCGGCGGCTATGTGCGCCACCAGGATTCCTACAGCCTGGGTGCTGCGCGCGTGCTGATGCCGCATATCGTGGCGACGATGGAAGAGCTGATGTCGATGCACACCGGCTGGGACGTACTGGCCAAGGCCTGCAAGCTCTTCGTCACCTTCGGCGGCGTGCCGCGCAAGAACGCGCAGATCAATGCCGGCGGCGCCACGCTGCACCATGTGAAGGGCGGCCTCTATTCCATGCGCGAGGCGGGCGTCCGCTTCGTCAACGTAACGCCGACCGGCGAGGATCTCGACACCGGCGGCGAGGTCGAGTGGTTGGCGATCCGGCCCAACACCGACGCCGCCATGATGCTGGCGCTCTGCCACACGCTGTTCGTCGAGAAACTCTACAATCGCGAGTTCCTCGACCGCTGCACCGTGGGCTTCGACAAGTTCACGCCCTACCTCACCGGCGAGAGCGACGGCCAACCGAAGGACGCGGCCTGGGCCGAGAAGATCACCGGCATTCCCGCGAGCCGCATCGTCGCGCTGGCGCGCGAGATGGCGGCCACGCGCACGACCGTCAGCATCGGCTGGTCTCTGCAACGCTCGCACCACGGCGAGCAGCCGTTCTGGGCGCTGATCACGCTCGCCGCCATGCTGGGCCAGATCGGCCTGCCCGGCGGCGGCTTCGGTGTCGGCTACGGTCCGGTCAACCTGATGGGCAGCGCGCACCCGAAATATTCCGGCCCGACCCTGCCGCAGGGCAAGAACGCCGTCCCCGACTTCATCCCGGTCGCCCGCTTCACCGACATGCTGCTCAATCCCGGCGGCAAGGTCTCCTACAACGGCCAGGACCTCACCTACCCCGACATCAAGCTGGTCTACTGGGCCGGCGGCAATCCGTTCCACCATCACCAGGACCTCAACCGCCTGATGGTGGCGTGGCAGAAGCCCGAGACGATCGTCTTCCACGAGCAGTTCTGGACGCCGGCCGCGCGCATGGCCGACATCGTGCTGCCGGCGACGACCACGCTCGAGCGCCCCGACATCGGCT
>CAMDVZ010000456.1 GCA_945878895.1 Caenispirillum bisanense
AAAAAAGAGCCGAGCGCGCAACGCAGGAACGTCGCGCGCAGCCTGACCTCGTGGTTCAAGCGCGGTCTGCGGCGCATCCAGTTCTGCCTTCAGCGCCTCGTCCCGCCACCACCACTCTGGGCAGCTTGGAAAAATGATGGGTGGTAAGACGCCGCCGCCTCGCGATCTTCCTTCGATGGGCGCCCCGTGGTATGGGCCGGGCGCGGTTGGGAGGCTTGCCGTAGGGAGCCGCAGGGGACAGGTTCTCCGCCCGGCCGCCTTTCGAGGATGACTGTCGCGTGATCGGTTATGAACGAAATGGGCCTCCCGACTGGTCGACGTCAGGGAACATCAATCCGCCGACGGTCCAGTATGCGAGCACTTTTTAGCGCCGATCGACGAAATACCGGTACGGTCGTACCGCTCGACACTCGCGCCGACGGAGTCAGCAGGAGATCGAGTCCGGACTGGACTGCTTCCGCACCCACGGACCAGCAGAAATCGTAGTTGTCCGACGTTAGCGCCGGCCACTGCGGAAGCATCGCGCGTACGTCTTTGCCGCGGCCGGTGATTCGGCATTCGATCAGGTGGTATTTCCGGTACTCGTGCGCTTTTCCCCTGCCTACGAGTTCGCGCGCGATATGGTGCCGCACTTCTCCAATCGCCGTTTCCGGTTCCAGAGAACTGTAGAAGACCGGAAATGAGCCGTTCGAGTACCGTCCCTTGTCGCGACGTTTGAATGGGGCGTCGAGCAACTCTTTGTCGTCGCCCTGGAGAATTCCGCCGACCGCAAGTTCGATCGCCTCGGCTGTCTCCACGTCATCGAGGTCCAACGATCGGAACGTTCTGCCTGCCGCGAAATATCGCTCGGGATTGCCGAGCCGGAATACCGACCCGTCGTGCTCGACCGCCGCCGTCGCCTCGAGCATTTCTAGCGGCCGGACAGATAAAATGCATAGTCTCGGACGGCGATCACGCCCTCGAAGCCTCGCTCGACCATATACGCAAGCGGCGATTTTCCATCCAGTTCGGGAACTCCGCTGCGAAGCCACTCGCGTTCGACACCCGGGTCTTCGTACAACTGATAGATTGCATCGTAGATGCGAAGCACTTGACGTACCCGATCTTCCCGATCACGTCCGACAAGTGGCTTCGCCCCTTCGTACAACTCAACGAGCTCGGCCTCGTTTCGGTAGTCCAGCAGCGACGCGACAACCGAAAGAGGTACGTCCCAGCGCTCGAATATCCGTTGAACCGCGCGAACCGGCCCGGTTACCCGCCACGCCAGTCGTGGCGTTGCCAATCCGTCGTTCCTCGGCATCGACTGCTCGGTCGGTACACGGGTAGATGCGTGCCCGCGCGGCTGCGCAAATGCGACGTGCAAGGCGAGTCCGAATCCGCCCAAACCGACGTCGGATTGCCTTATCTGCCCGCCTTGGGACACGTATCGGTCGGTTTGGCGCATCGATTCGTGGGGCTGGTGCCATGCGAGTGTCAATGGTCTGCTCCCCTACGGAGTGGTTGCGGTCTCGTTCTCGGGCGCGAGGTTGAACTGTTCAAGGTACCTGATATAGGCGTCCGACAAGAATTTAGCCTGCTCGGTTAGCTTCGAAAAACGACCCTCGGACTGAAACGAGCTCTCCATAAGCGTGTACAGGTTCGCCTCCCGGATCGCCGATCGCTCAAGAGTCATCGTCCAACTCCAGCCTTCGCTGGAATTGTCGACGCGACAGGCTAGCGACGACGTTACGCGTTCGGCTCCGGGATAGGCCGTCAGGTCTGGCTTCGAGTGCTCCGAAATCGCCGAGGCGAGCAATGCGTCCGCGGAGGCCGCGTCATCGCGGAATTTGAGCCAAGATGAAGCCTTGATGCGGGTCTCGGCAAGGCGGAAGTCCGTCCAGCATTCGCGAAGCGCTGCGGTAACGAGCTCGGCGCACTCAAGCGCCAGAAGGATTTCGGAATCCAGAACCAGCCTCGAGAACGCGACGAGTGAGCGATCCGCCCTAACCTCCAGGCTGGCCTGTCCGCCGAACAACGATGCCCGCAGTCCGACGTCCGCATATGTGGTGCCGGGAAGCGTTTGAATGGCAGACAGGTCCATTCCGGTACGCGGCGACAGGGCGGCGTGAAGCTGTTGCGCGAGCGTCGGGATATCGCACGGCAAGTCGAAACGAATCCGCTGGAAGCGACATTCGACCGCCCCATCCGTCCTGATGCGCGCGTATTTGGTCATTCCATTCATGCCCAACTATACCACGATCTCGACCAACCAACCCATCGGTCGGGAACACTACCTCGACCGCCCCCTTCCCTCGATCGTCCAGATGTCCACCAGTGTCCCGTCCTTCACGACGTGGTACGCGTCGTAGAGGTTCACCGTCGGGTCGCAGTGCGGCGGCGTCAGCACCACGCGTTCGCCGAGCGCCGGCAGGGTGGCGCCCTCGGGTGCCACGATGGCGCAGTGCTCGTCGCCCATGAAGCGCGTAGTGGTCCCCGCGGGCACGCCCGCCAGCGGCACCGGCGGGCCGGCTTCGGTCGCCATCGCCTTGAGGCCGGAATCGATCGTCGCCATGCCTGGCGTGTTGCGGCTCACGACGCGGGCGTCGATCTGCAGCGCCTGTTCGAAGGTCGGGCGGTTCTCGCCGCGCAGGTCGCAGAGATTGTACTGGTGGTCCATGAAGACGTAGGAGCCGACCTGCAGCTCGGTGAAGACGCCGAGCTTCGCGTCGATCTCATGGGTGCCGGTGCCGGAGCCGGTGACGATGCCGGGCTTCAGGCCATTCGCCGTCAGCAGCGCCACGATGCCCTTGAGATAGTCGGTGCGCTCGACGATCTGCTTCTTGCGCTCGGCGTAGTCCTCGATGTGCTGGTGGCGGCCGCAATAGAACTGCACGCCCGCGAGTTTCAGCGAGGGCAGCGTCGCGATCTTCCTGGCGAGCGCCAGCACCGCCTCGGGCGAGGCGACGCCGGTGCGGTGCATGCCGGGATCGATGTCGATGATCACGGTCAGGACCTGTTTCGCGACGGTCGCGGCGCGGGCGAGCGCGTCGGCGTTGTCGGGATGGTCGACCACCAGCATCAGGCCTGACGCGCGCGCGTTGAGCGCGATCAGCCGCTCGATGGCGGGCGTCGAGACAACGGGCGAGGTGATGTGCAGGCCCGATATGCCCGCGTCGGTCAGCGCCTCGGCCTCGCCCAGCTTGGCGCAGCAATTGCCGAGCGCGCCCGCCGCGATCTGGCGCCGCGCGATCTCCGCGCATTTGTGGGTCTTGGAATGCGGCCTGAGCGACACGCCGTGGGCCTTCGCGAACGCCGCCATGGCCGCGATGTTGCGCTCCAGCATGCCGAGATCGAGCGCCAGCGAGGGCGTGTTCAGCTGGTCGCGCGACCCCTGCCGCCCGATCAGATGGGCATGCAGGCGATGGGAGTCGGTAGGGTGGGACATGCGGCGCTCCGGACTGTGGCGCGCACGATAGCGGAGCGTCCCGGCCGGACGCACGTCTTTTCCCTTGTCCCCGCGAAGGTCAGGGGCCGCAAGCGGCCCCGAGGGAGAAGGTGCCCCGAAGGGGCGGATGAGGGGCTTCGCGGCGTTGCGACGACATTGTCGCCACTCACGGGAATGTGCCGCTTGCCAGGTC
>CAMDVZ010000457.1 GCA_945878895.1 Caenispirillum bisanense
GCGCGGCCGTTCGGCCGCCGTCAACCTGCAGGCCGACTACCGCCTCGGATTCGACGAACGGAACGGGCGCGTCGCGCGAGCGACGCGCCCTTTTCTTTTTCGGCGTGGCGTGTCTGGATGCGACCATGATGTCGTCACCCGTCCACGTCGTTCCGCTCGCCGAACGGCCCGACCTCGTCGCGCTGGTCGCGGCGTGGCAATTCTCGGAGTGGGGACGCCTGTATCCCGGCCAGACCCTCGCCATGCGCGAGCGGCGGCTGCTCGAAACGCTCGACACCGATCGGCTGCCCGTTACCTTCGTGGCGCTCGACGCCTCGGGCGGGGCGGCTGGAACGGCGGCCCTCGATCTCGACGATCTCGAAGGCGACCCGCGCAACCCCTGGCTCGCCAGCGTCTACGTTCCGCCCGAACGGCGTCGCGCCGGCATCGCCTCGGCGCTGGTGCGCGCGGTCGAACGGGCAGCGGTCGGCTTCGGACACCGGAAGCTTTATCTTTTCACCGCGACGGTGCCGCGCCTCTATGCAGGTCTCGGCTGGCGCCCCGTCGAGGCGCGCGAGTATCAGGGCGAGCGGATCACCGTGATGGAGCGCGACCTCTGACCGGTCACGCCATCGCCAGATCGTCGCGGTGGATCAGTTCGTCCGCACCGCGCCAGCCCAGGATCGCCTCGATGTCGGTACTCTTGCGGCCCGCGATCCGGCGCGCGTCGGCCGCCGCGTAGGCCACCAGTCCGCGCGCCAGCGTGCGTCCGTCGCGCGCGGCGACCAACACCGCGGCGCCAACCTGGAACTCGCCCTCGACCGCCACGACGCCGGCCGGCAGCAGGCTCTTTCCGGCAGCCAGCGCTTTCACGGCGCCATCGTCGACTACCAGCGTGCCGACCGGTTTCAGCGTGCCGCCGATCCAGCGCTTGCGCGCCGTGGCGGGCGTGGCCGAGGGCAGGAACCAGGTGCAGCGCGCCTGGCCGTCGAGCAGGGCTGCCAACGGATTGAGACGATTTCCATCGACGATCGCCATGCGGCAGCCGGCCGCCATCGCCACGCGCGCGGCCATCAGCTTGGTCACCATGCCGCCGTTGCTGAGTTCGTTCTGCGCCACGCCGGCCATCGCCTCGATCTCGGGCGTGATGCGACGCACCTCGGGCACGAAGACGGCGTCGGGGTTGCCGCGCGGATCGGAGTCGTAAAGCCCGTCGATGTCAGAGAACAGCACCAGGGCATCGGCGCTCACCATTTCCGCCACGCGCGCGGCAAGGCGATCGTTGTCGCCGAACCGGATCTCGGCGGTCGCGACCGTGTCGTTCTCGTTGATGACCGGCACCGCGCCCTGGCGCAGCAGGGTGGTCATGGTCTGGCGGGCATTGAGGTAGCGTTCGCGCTGCTCGCTGTCCTCGAGCGTCAGCAGCAGCTGGGCGACGACGATGTCGTGGCGCGCCAGCGTGGTCTGCCAGGCGTGCGCGAGGCCGATCTGGCCAACCGCGGCGGCGGCCTGGCTCTGTTCGAGGCGCAGCGCGCCGCGCGGCAGACCAAGGCGCACGCGACCCAGGCGGATGGCGCCGGACGACACGACGATCACCTCGGCGCCACCGGCGCGCAGCCGGGCGATGTCGTCGGACAAGGCGTCGAGCCAGTCCCGGCGTGGCGCGCCGCTCTTCTCGTCGACGATCAGGGCCGAGCCGATTTTCAGCACCAGCCGCCGCGCGCCCGCCAGCCGCTTGTCGCCGCGCGCCGTCATCGGACGCTCGCGCCGACCACCTCGCGGGCCGAGGGAACGGGTGGTTGCATGCCGTTGCCGGAGCGGCGTGTCACGATCCGTCCACCAGGGTCGCGTCGGCTTCGCGGTCGGCCTCGCGGCGGGCTTCGGCGGCCTTGAAAAGGAGTCGCAGGATCGGCTCGACGCCCTGACGCGCGACGCCGGAGATCGCATGCACGCTCTTGCGCGCGGCCTTGGCCAGCGCGGCCGACTTGACCGCGATTTCCTCCGGGGTCATGGCGTCGATCTTGTTGAGCGCCACGATCTCTTTCTTGCGCGCGAGGCTGCCGCCATAGGCACGCAACTCGGCCCGCACCGTGCGATAGGCGCCGACCACGTCGTCCTGCGTGCCGTCGACCAGATGCAGCAGCGCGCCGCAGCGTTCGACGTGGCCGAGGAAGCGCGTGCCAAGGCCAGCACCCTCGCTGGCGCCCTCGATCAGACCCGGAATGTCCGCCAGCACGAATTCCGCGTGGTCGGCGCGGACGACGCCGAGATTGGGATGCAGCGTTGTGAAGGGATAGTCGGCGATCTTTGGCTTGGCGTGCGTGACGGACGCGAGGAAGGTCGACTTGCCGGCGTTCGGCAGGCCGATCAGTCCGGCGTCGGCGATCAGCTTCAGCCGCAGCCAGATCCACATCTCCTGCGGCTCGCCGCCGGGGTTGTTGCGGCGCGGGGCCTGGTTGATCGAGGATTTGTAGCGCGCGTTGCCCGCACCGCCGGCGCCGCCCTCGAGCAGGCGGATGCGCTCGCCGACGCGGGTGAGATCGGCGATCACGGTTTCGCGGTCCTCGGCCAGGATCTGGGTGCCGCGCGGCAGGCGCAGGACCGCGTCCTCGCCGCCGCCGCCGGTGCGATTCGATCCCATGCCGTGATGGCCGCGCTGGGCCTTGAAATGCTGGGCGTAGCGGTAGTCGATCAACGTGTTCAGCCCGTCGACGCAGGCCGCGATCACTTCGCCGCCCTTGCCGCCGTCGCCACCGTCGGGGCCGCCGTACTCGATGAACTTCTCGCGCCGGAAGCTCACCGCGCCGGCGCCACCGGGGCCCGAACGGATGAACACCTTGGCTTCGTCGAGAAATTTCATGATCTGTCGGCCTCAAACGACGAAGGGGGGAACGTCGCCGTTCCCCCCTGTCGATCCGGTGGACCGGGAATGGCTATTCGGCGGCGACCGCCACCGGCGCGGCATCGTTGGCCGGCTCGATGTTGACGAACACCTTGCCGCCCCGCCGGGTGATGAACTTCACCTTGCCGGAGGTCAGGGCGAACAGCGTGTGGTCGCGCCCGACGCCGACATTGGCGCCCGCCGCCATTTTGGTGCCGCGCTGGCGCACGAGAATGTTGCCCGCCAGCACCGCCTGGCCGCCAAAGCGCTTGACGCCCAGCCGCTTGCTCTCGGAGTCGCGCCCGTTGCGCGATGAACCGCCTGCTTTATGATGTGCCATTTACCGTCCCTCCCGTCGCGTTCGCCGGCGCCAGAGGCGCTTCAGGCGACGATCTGTTCGATCTTGACCTTCGTCATGCGCTGACGATGGCCGTTCTTGCGGCGCGAATTCTTGCGCCGCCGCTTCTTGAACACCAGGATCGTCTCGCCCTTCACCTGGGCAACGATCTTGGCCATGACCTTGGCACCGGCCACGGTCGGCGTGCCGACCGTCAGGCCCGAACCGGCATCGAGCGCCAGCACGTCGCCGAACTCGACCTCGAGGCCTTTGACGCCGTCGAGCAGGTCGACGTCCAGCACGTCGTTGGCGGCTACCCGGTATTGCTTGCCGCCGGTGCGAATCACCGCATACATTTCGGACACCTTGCGTGGGACCGACCGTCGTCGTCGACGACGCCGGCCC
>CAMDVZ010000458.1 GCA_945878895.1 Caenispirillum bisanense
CGTCGGGCGGAAGTTGCTCATCGCGGGGCGCTCCTTCGCAAAGCCGTCCCACGATTCTATACGGACGCGATTCCCGTGGGAATCCCCGACCATCCCCCACGATGCTTTAAGTCCGACAGGCTGCTAGGCTCCGTCTCCCCGAAGGAGTATGTCATGGCCGATCCGATCATCTTTGCCGGCACCGTCGACTGGTCCGGCGAAAATCCCGGCATATCGCTGAAGGAACGGCCCGACGGGCCCTTCGTGGCGCTCGCCAGCTTCTTCCGCGTCGTGCTGTCGCCGCACGGCCGTGGCCACGTGCTGGTGCTGGCGCGGGCGCCGGGGCAGACGTCGGCCGACAACGTCGTGTTTCACGACAACGAACCGCTGGCCCGCTACCTCGTCGCCGACTACGTCTCGAACTTCGGCGCGTGGAAGGGCTTGCCCGCGTTGAGCGCGTTGACCTACCGTCGCCTCGATTCGGTCCGCACCGAGGGCGACACCGCGAGCACCTACAGCGAAATCGTGGTGGCCGGCGACACCATCGTGCGGCTGACGTGGAGCGGCCTCGGCAAGCCGTTCTGCTTCGCCCTGCCGCCCGACAAATCCGCCACCGGCCGCCATTACATGCCGAGCCTGTTCGTCGGTTGCCGGGACGCCACCATCGCCGTGAACGGCAGCCTGCTGCCGGGCATGCCGGCGCCGCGCGAGATAGCGGGGCACGCCATCAGTTCGGCGATGCTGGCGTTCTCGGAAACCTGGATACGCGCCTGATCCCTCGGTCGGGGCCGAAGGCCCGCCACGATTTGTCCGGGTACAAATAGACGGTTCGCGCGCCCGCGTCGGCGTGCGAGCGTCCGCCTGCCGCCACCCGGAACGCCATCGTGACCGTTGCACTCGCCGCCCTGCCGTTGCTGCTCGTGATTGGCCTGCTTGCCTCGGGCCGCGTCTCCGCCCTGACCGCCGGCGCCGCCGGCCTGGTCGCGAGCGTCGGCGTGGCCGCCGTGTCGGGAACCCGCGGCGTCGAGGCGTTCGCCTCGTTTGCCCTCGCACAGACCGGCATCGGCGCCTGGCTGTCGTGGCAGGTGATCGCGACGCTGCTGGGCGGTGTCTTCCTGCATCGCAGCATGCAGGCTCGGGCCGCGCCGGCCACGACGTCGGCGGCGCCGCCCGACGACGCGACGCGGCATCGCCGGCTCTACTTCGTCTGCTTCATGCTGGGGCCCTTCGCGGAGTGCGTGACCGGCTTCGGCGTCGGCTACATCATCGCGCTGGCGGCGATTGTCCGGCTCGGCATCGGCGGCGTGCCGGCCTTGCTGCTGGGTCTGTACAGCCAGAGCCTCGTGCCGTGGGGCGCGCTGGCGATCGGCACGTCGCTGGGATCCGTCATCGGCGGTATCGATCCGTCGCGTCTGGGCACGTTGTGCGCGCTGCTCCAGATTCCGATCCACGTCGGTTACCTGCTGCTGTTCTGGCGCTTTCGCGCCGACGCCGGCCAGCCGGTGCCCTCGACGCGCAAGCTCGACGACGCCCTGTGGACCGCCGCGATCGTCGCCTCGGTATGGGCCGCGCACCGCCTGATCGACGTCGAGATCGCCGGCGCGGCACCGCTCGGCCTGCTGTGCGCGCTGCGCTGGTGGCGCGACGAGCGGCCCGACGCCGCGACCGCCTGGTCGACCGCCCGCCGCGCCGCGCCCTATATCGCCTTGACCCTCGCCCTGGTGCTGACGCGCACGGTACCGCCGTTGCAGGACGCGCTGCGGCAAGCCTGGGCATGGCGGCCCATCGCAGGGCAGCCCGCCTTCGCGCCGTTCTATGCGCCCGGCTTCTGGCTGTTCGTGGTCGGCCTCGGCACGTTGCTGGTGGCGCGCGCGCCGGTGCGGCCAACGATCGGGGCCGCCGTGCTCGGTGCTTGGCGGCCTTCGGCGGTCACGCTGATGTTCGTGACCATGGCGGCATTCTACGTCGCGGGCGGCATGGCGGGAGCCATCGCCGACGCCCTGCACGCCGCCGTGGGACCGGTCGCCGCCCTCGCAACGCCCCTGTTCGCCGCCGTCGGTGGTTTCCTCACCGGCAGCGGCGCGGGGTCCAACGCCATGCTGATGCCCATGCAGGTGGCGCTGGCCAGCCGCGTCGGGTTGCCAGCCGACTGGATCGCCGCGGTCCAGAACGGGGTGACCGCCAACCTCACGATGCTGTCGCCGATCCGGGTATCGATGGGCGTCGCCATTCTCGCGCTGGCGGGTGGCGACTCGGCAATTTACCGTCGCGCCTGGCCGCTCGCGCTGCCGCCCGTGGTCACGGGCCTGCTGGCGATCGCCGCGGCGCTGGCGACGCGGTGACGCGAGGCTGGGGATCGAGCGATCGGACGCGGTCGCTGTCCGGGAGCCGTGCCCGCCGATAGCCGATGATCGCCATCGCGCCATCTCCGCCAACGGCATGGCGGCCCCGATCGGCTGGACGCGCGCGCCGCCGACGCGCGCGGCACTCCGACGGGTGGACGACCCGGGCCGACGTCGGCGTGGCATCCAGGCCAGAATCGCGCTACCGGTCCGCCTGACTGACGGGCGGTGGGGCGAACGCACCGCAACACGGGGGAGATTTCGATGACCAAAGTGGCGTTTCTCGGACTGGGCGTGATGGGTTTCCCGATGGCGGGGCATCTCGCCGCCAAGGGCCACGACGTGACGGTCTACAATCGCACCTTCGCCAAGGCCGAAGCATGGACGGCCAAACACAAGGGCAAGGCTGCCAGAACCCCGCGCGAGGCGGTGGCGGGTTGCGAGATCGTCTTCTGCTGTGTCGGCAACGACGCCGACCTGCGCGCCGTCGTGCTGGGTCCCGATGGCGCCTTCGCGGGCATGAAGAGCGGCACCATCTTCGTCGACAACACCACCGCGTCGGCCGACATCGCCCGCGAGCTCTACGCAGCGGCCAAGACGCTCGGCGTCGATTTCATTGACGCGCCGGTGTCGGGCGGCCAGGCGGGTGCCGAGAACGGCCAGCTGACGGTGATGTGCGGCGGCGACCGGGCGCCGTTCGATCGCGCGAAGCCGACCGTCGACGCCTTCGCCAAAGCGGTCACCCTGATCGGCGAAAGCGGTGCGGGCCAGCTGACCAAGATGATGAACCAGATGTGCATCGCGGGCATCGTCCAGGGTCTCGCCGAGGCGATGAATCTCGGCATGCGCTCGGGCCTCGACATGGAGAAGGTGATGGGCGCCATCTCCAAGGGTGCCGCCCAGAGCTGGCAGATGGAGAACCGCTGGAAGACCATGGTCGAGGGCAAGTTCGAGTTCGGCTTCGCCGTCGACTGGATGCGCAAGGATCTCGGCATCTGTCTCGCCGAGGCCAAGCGGACCGGCGCCCAGATGCCCGTGGTGGCGCTGGTCGACCAGTTCTACGGCCGCGTCCAGGCCCGCGGCGGCGGCCGCTGGGACACGTCGAGCCTGTTGCAGCCGTTGCAGAAGCCCTAGCAGCCTGTCGGACTTAAAGCATCGTGGGGGATGGTCGGGGATTCCCACGGGAATCGCGTCCGTATAGAATCGTGGGACGGCTTTGCGAAGGAGCGCCCCGCGATGAGCAACTTCCGCCCGACGGACCGCGAGACCAGCTATCTG
>CAMDVZ010000459.1 GCA_945878895.1 Caenispirillum bisanense
CACGACCGCGTCGCCTCTGGTGAGAACGTGCCCCGTTTGCCACGCCGCGAAGCCCCTCATCCGGCGCTGCGCGCCACCTTCTCCCCGCCTCCGCGGGGAGAAGGGGAATTCGTGGTGGCAGGAGCCGTTCCTTGCCGACCGACATGCGGCCGCGGCACGGCGGATGGTGCTTCGACCCCGACCCGCCGAAAGCGGTCGAGGAATTTCCCCGGACGGCCCCGCGCCCCGTCCCGTCGCTCTCACCGCCCCCTGAACACCGGCGTACGCTTTTCCACGAAAGCCTTGGTCGCTTCCTTGTGGTCCTCGGTCTCGCCGGTGCGGGAGTGGCCGAAGGCTTCGGTGTCGAACGCCTCCTCCAGCGTGCCGTCCTCGGCGACGTTGAAGTTGCGCTTCATGTAGCCCAGCGTGACGCGGGGGCCGGCCGCCAGACGTTTGGCGATCGCCATGGTCTCGGCGACGAAGGTGGCGTCGTCGAACACCTTGTTGGCCAGACCCAGCTGCTCCATGCGCGCCGAATCGAGCATCTCCGACAGATAGTAGAGCTCGCGCGCGCGGGCGGTGCCGACGATGCGGGTCAGGAAATAGGAGCCACCGAAATCGCCGGAATAGGCGACCTTCGCGAACGCCGTCGTCATGCGCGCCGAGCGGGCGGCGTAGCGCAGGTCGCACGCGAGCGCCATCGACAGGCCGGCACCGGCCGCCACGCCGTTGACCATGGCGATGGTCGGCTTGGCGATCTCGTGCAGCAGGCGCGAGACGTCCATGCGGCGGCGCAGGTCGCGCACGCGGTCTTCCAGCGGCGGCGGGGCGGCGTCGGCGCGACCGGCCATGCCCTTGACGTCGCCGCCGGCGCAGAAGGCGCGGCCGGCCCCCGTCAGCACGACGCAACCGACGTCGGGGTTCGTGGCGCAGTCGCGCACCGTGTCGGTCAGCGCCTCCATCATCGGCGTCGACATCGCGTTCATCGCCTCGGGCCGGTTCATCGTCAGGACGGCGACGCCGTCGGCGATGGTCACCAGCAGATCGTTGGTCATGGTTTTCCTCCGTTCGGGTTCTTGTCCGCGATCAGCTTCAATGCCGCGTCGAGGCCGACCATATACGAGTCCGTGCCCAAGCCCGCGATCATGCCGCGGGCGGCCTCGACCGTGACCGAGCGCCGGCCGCGCTTCTCGATGTTGGTCATGTGGACCTCGACCACCGGAAACGGCAGCGAGCGCAGGCAATCCGCCAGCGCCTGTCCGGCGCACAGAAAGCCGGCGGGGTTCATCACCAGCGCGTCGACGCTCTCCGCGAGGGCGCGATAAAGCCGGGCGATCGCCTCGCCCTCGTGGTGGGTGTAGAAAATGTCGATGTCGTAGCCGTGCCCGATGGCGTGATCGCGCACCATGGCGTCGAGCTCGGCCGCCGTGGTGGTGCCGTAGAACTCCGGCTGGCGCACGCCGAGCGCCGCCATGTTGGCGCCCTGCAGCACGAGGATGCGCGGACGGTAGACAGCCGCTGTCATCGCGTCCGGTTCCGGTCGGTGGTCATGGTCGGTGGTCGCTGGCGGCCTGCATCGTGGCCGCCAGTCTGCCGCCGCTCAGCCCGGCCTGGCCAGCCCGTCGAGCGCCTTCGTCACGACAGGCAGAACGCGCCGCACCAGTTCCTCGACGCCGCGCGCGTTGGGATGGATGCCGTCGGCCTGGTTGAGATCGCGCTCCATCGCCACGCCCTCCAGCAGGAACGGATAGAGCGCCACGGCGTGCTTGCTCGCCAGCCGCTCGTAGAGCCCGTCGAACGCCTCCACGTAGGCCGTCCCGAAATTGCGCGGCGCCTTCATGCCGAACAGGATCACCGCGATCTTCTCGGCTTTGAGCTTCGCCACGATGGCGTCGAGATTGCGCTCCGCCTCGGCCGGATCGAGCCCGCGCAGCGCGTCGTTGGCACCCAGCGCCACCAGCACCAGGGCCGGCTTGTCGCCCAGCATCCAGTCGACCCGCGCCAGGCCACCCGCCGTGGTGTCGCCCGACACCCCGTGATTGACGAGGACGACGTCGCGGCCGGCCGCTTTCAGCGCCGCCTCCAGCCGCGCGGGCAACGATCGCGCCGAAGGCAGGCCATAGCCGGCGGTCAGAGAGTCGCCGAGTGCGGCGATCCGCACCGGCTCGGCGTGCAGCGGGGCGGCGAACATCAGTACGGTCAACAGAGTAGCAAGGACGGCGAGTGCCGCGCGGTGCAGGTTCCCGGCGCCGTCCCGGGTAGCGTGGACGACGTCGGCCACGGAGTTCCGATCGCTCGGCCCGGATTCATACCTTCCCTCGCCACCTGCGGGGGAAGGTGCCCGAAGGGCGGATGGGGGTGGGTCGCGGGGCAGGGATCCGGCCGGGGCTGGCGCACGGTGGGGAGACACGGCCACGCGCGGCGCGCTTCCTGCGACCTCCGAAACATCGCGACCGTCGCCGGCACACCCCCATGCGCCCTTCGGGCACCTTCCCCCGCCGAAGCGAGGGAAGGTATGAGTCTGGCGCGACGTCTCCCTTCCCGCGCCCGCCGGGTTGACTGTCGCCACGGCATCGCCATATCCGTCGGGTCTTCTCGCCATGCGACCGTCTCCCTCGTCGCGCCCGCCATTCCGACAGAAAGTCGAAACCCTGGATGATCCGCCTGCGCGACATACATCTTGAGTTGGGCAGCGACGCGGGTCCTGTCAACATCCTGCGCGGCGTCGATCTCGATATCGGCGCCGGCGGCACGACCGCCCTGGTCGGTCCCTCCGGCGCCGGCAAATCCAGCCTGATGATGGTGATCGCCGGGCTGGAGCGCGCCACTTCCGGCGCCGTGACGGTCGCCGACATCGACCTGCCGAAACTGTCGGACGACGCGCTGGCGACGTTCCGGCGCGACCATCTCGGCATCGTGTTCCAGGGTTTCCATCTGGTCCCCACGATGACGGCGACCGAGAACGTCGCCCTGCCGCTGGAGTTCGCCGGCATCCGCGACGCGTTCGGTCGCGCCGAGGCGGCCCTTGCCCAGGTCGGGCTCGGCCACCGCCTGACCCACTACCCGGCGCAACTTTCGGGCGGCGAACAGCAGCGCGTCGCGGTGGCGCGCGCCTTCGTCGCCGGCCCGAAACTGCTGCTGGCCGACGAGCCGACCGGCAATCTCGACGCCACCACCGGCCGCCAGGTGATGGACCTGTTGTTCGACCTCGCGCGGACGCGCGCCGCCACCCTGGTGCTGATCACCCACGACCCCGCCATCGCCGCCCGTTGCGACCGCGTGATCCACGTCGCCGACGGCCGCGTGACCGACCAGCCCGCCATGGCCGCCACGTGAGCGTCGCCAACGTCGCGGGCGGCGCCGATCCGGCCCGCTGGTCGCTGGCCGTCCGTCTGGCGCGACGCGAATTGCGCGCGGGCCTGGGCGGTTTCCGGCTGTTCCTCGCCTGCATCGCGCTCGGCGTCGCGGCCATCGCCGCCATCCTCTCGTTCTCGCGCGCCGTGCAGGAGGGATTGCGGGCCGACGCGCGCGCCCTGCTCGGCGGCGACATCGCCATCGCGCTCGCCTACCAGCCCGCCACCGAGGCCCAGCGCGCCGCGATGGCGCGCGAGGGCGCCA
>CAMDVZ010000460.1 GCA_945878895.1 Caenispirillum bisanense
GCCCTTGGGCGCTCCGGTCGATCCTGACGTGAAGAGGACGTAGGCGGAATCGTCCGGCGACACGCGCGGCAGGGCATGGCCGTTCAGGCGCTCGTCGAGGTCGAGACGATCGAGGCGCAAGGCGAAGGCGTAGGGGGCGATCGCCCGGATGCGATCGTCATGGCAAATGATGCCGTCGACCTGGGCCGCGATCGCGACCTGCTTCAGCCGCTCCAGGGGCTGATGGACGTCGAGCGGCACATAGGCGTGGCCCGACTTCATCACTGCGAGCAGGGCAACCGGCAGTGCGCGGGAACGGTCCATCGCGATGGCGATCCTGCCCCGGCGCTTGAGGCTCACGGCCAGGATCTCCTGCGCAAGGCGCGTCGATCGGGCGTCGAGTTCGGCGTACGACATCGAGCCGTCGCCGTCGACGCAGGCGATGGCGCCGGGGGTCTTTGCCGCCTGCGCCTTGAACAGATCGTGGATGCAGCTCTCGCTTGGGTAGGGCGTGGCGCTGTCGTTGACCACGTCCAGGACGAAATGCTCCTGTTCGGCCGACAGGACGGGCAGTGCCGACAAGGGCGTTTCAGGCGCCGCGCAGATGCTCTCGAGGATGCGCCGGTAGTGCCTCATCCAGCGGCGGATCGTCGATTCGTCGAAGAGGTCGGTGTTGTAGTCGCAATCGATCCGCAGGCCGGCGGCGGATTCGATGACATTTACGAAGATGTCGAAGTTGACCGCCGCCTTGGCGTTGGGCGTTACCTTGGCCTGGGGGCCGCCGAAATCCAGGTCGTCGCGCAGGCGCTCGAGGTTGAACTGCACCTCGGTGAGCGGCAGCCGGTTGGCGACCCGCGCCAGCGGCAGCGCCCGGACCAGCGTACCATAGGTGCAATGCGGATGATCGAAGCCGTCGAGCAGCCGCTGCGCCGCCGCCTGGACGTGCGCGCCGAACGACGCGTTCCAGGTCAGCGGCGCGCGGAGAGGCAATATCTGGACGCAGTGCCCGACGAGTTCCGGCTGGTCGTCGACGGGCTGGCCCGCCAACGGCACGGCGATCACGATGTCGGCCGTATTCGTGAGCCGGCCCAGCACCGTCTGGAGGGCCGTGAACAGTATCGCGAACAGGGTTGTGCCGTGTGCAGCACCTGTCCGCTTCAGAGCAGCGAGGAGCGCGGCGTCGAAGCGGGTCGAGTAGGTGGCGCCGGCATAGGATCGTGAGGCCGGCCGTTGGCGGTCCGTCGGCAGTTCCGCCAATACGGGCGGATCCTTGTAAAGGTCGATCCAATAGGCGAGATCGCCCGACCGTGAGCCGTCTGCTGTCTCAGTGCGTGCGTATTGCGAAAAGCTGGGGGCTGCGGGAAGGAACGTGGGCTGGCCGGCGCGCGCGTGCCGGTAGTGCGTGGCGAGGTCGTTCAGGATGATGTTCATCGACCAGCCGTCACAGACGATGTGGTGAGCGGTGAACAGTAGGACGTGACGGTCCTGCGCGAGGCGAACGAGCGTGGCGCGAACCAATGGTCCGGTCCACAGATTGAACGGCGTGCGCGCGTCCGCGGCGATGAGAGCGGCGAGTGCCGCGTCGGGCTCGCGTCGGTACGAGTAATCCAGCGGGTCGAGCTTCAGATGGAGCGATGGCAGGAAGTACACGCGCTCGTCATCGCGGCCCAGATGCCCGCGCAGGGCGTCATGGCGTGCGATGACGGCGTCGACCGAGGCTGCCAGGGCGGCGGGATCGATCTCGCCGTCGAGCGCGATGCTGATCGATTCGTTGAAGGCGCATGACGCATCGTCGCCCATCTGGGCGGCGACCAGGATTTCCAGCTGCGGTTCGGTGAGGGGCGCCGACTCGATGGCGCCGCGCGACGGCGCCGCGCCAAGGACGCCTCCGGCCTCCAGCGCATCGAGTGCCGAGACGAAGGCTGTCTCGATGGCCGCTATGTCGGCATCGGAGTGGGCGGTGGTGAGGAAGCAGGGAAAGCCTTCCTGGACATGGACGCCGAGCGCGCGCATCTGCGGCCAGAAGAGAGATGCCAAGGTGCCGTCCGTCGAGAAGTTGACGTAGAACCAGCTCGAGTAACCTTCGATGCGTGTCGCCAGGCCGCGCCGCGCGAGGTCGCGATTCAGGGTGTCGACCAGACGTCCAGTGCGCACGGCAAGCCGTTCCTGCAGCGCCGGGCCTTCAGTCTTGAGATGCAGCAGGACCGACTTAGCGGCGGCAAGCGCCAATGGATGGCGGACGAACGTGCCGGCGAAGAAGGTCGGCGCGATCTCGGGGACGGAGTCGTCGCCATAGCGCCACATGCCGCCGTCGAGGGCATCCATGAAGCGCGCCTTGCCGGCCAGAATGCCGATCGGCATGCCGCCGCCCACGACCTTGCCGTAGGTCGCGAGGTCGGCCTTAACTCCGAATACAGCCTGCATGCCGCCCGGATGGACGCGGAAACCGGTGACGATCTCGTCGAACACGAGAGCCGCGCCGCTGGCTTCGGTGAGCGTGCGCAGCTTTTGCAGGAAGGCCTGCGGCCGCAGGTCAGGATGACGACTCTGCACCGGCTCGACCAGCACGGCGGCGATGTCGTGACCGTTCGCCTCGATCCACGTCAGGCTCTGCGGATCGTCATAGGGCAGGACCGTCATATTGGCGACCGCTTCAGGCGGGATGCCGGGCGCGATCGGCAGGGCACGGTGCGTGGGGCCACCGCCGGCCTTCACCAGAACCTCGTCGAACTGGCCGTGATAACCGTGGGCAAAGACGACAACGCGCTCGCGGCCGGTCACGGCGCGGGCCACGCGAATGGCCGCCATCACCGCCTCCGAGCCCGTGTTGCAAAACGTGACACGCTCGTCGCCCGTCATCTCCGAGACCAGCGCGGCCACCTCGCCGGCCTGTCGGGTCTGCGGCCCGATCGGGAATCCTTCGTGGATCTGCGCGATGATGGCGGCTGTGACGAAATCCGGCGAGTGGCCGAACATCGTCTGGCCGAAGCCGTTGACCAGATCCACGTACTCGTTGCCGTCGATGTCCCAGAGCTTCGAGCCCTTGGCTCGCGAGGCGACGACCGGGTAGACCAGTTCCTTCCACTCCTGGCGGAAGCCCGCGACCGTTCGTGGATCGGCGAGTACCGCGCGATCCCGCTGCGTGGTGGACTTGGAGAGTGGCGTGCGTTCGTTCAGCCGGTGGACGAGGCCTTCGACATAGTCGCTCTGTGTATTGGTCAGCGTGCTCGAACTCCTGCCCACAGGCGGCCTGTAGACTCGCACGCGTGCATCGGCGTCGTCCGTCGCTTCGAGCGCAGATGCCGCGCCCGCCGAGGGTTGGGCGAGCGCCTCCGCCGATGGTGCATCGGCACCCGGTATTGCAGCGGGCAGCACGTGCTCCGGCGGCAGGATCGCATCCAGATGCGCGGCAAGGAGTGCCGTTGACGACAGTTCCTTCAGCAATTGCCGGAACGTGACGCGGATCCGGAACTTCGTCTCCAATGCCCGGGCGGCCTGGCCGAGCAGGAGGGAGTCGAAGCCCAATTCGAGGAAGCTCGCCTGGGGATCGATGTCGGACACCCCCGACAGATCTTTCAGGATCTCGACGACCTGGGCTTGCAGCA
>CAMDVZ010000461.1 GCA_945878895.1 Caenispirillum bisanense
ACGGCGCCCTCGGCGCCCATCACGGCCACCTCAGCCTGAGGCCAGGCGAAGTTGAAGTCGGCGAGCAGGTGCTTTGACGCCATCACGTCGTAGGCGCCGCCGTAAGCCTTGCGGGTGATGACGGTCACTTTCGGCACGGTGGCCTCGGCGTAGGCGTAGAGCAGCTTGGCGCCGTGCTTGATGATGCCGCCGAATTCCTGGGCGGTGCCCGGCAGGAAGCCCGGCACGTCGACCAGCGTCACGATCGGAATGTTGAAGGCGTCGCAGAAGCGCACGAAACGGGCGGCCTTGCGCGAGCTGTCGATGTCGAGGCAGCCCGCCAGCACCATCGGCTGGTTGGCGACGAACCCCACCGTGTCGCCGTTCATGCGCCCGAAACCGATCACGATGTTGCCGGCGTAGTCGGGTTGCAGCTCGAAGAAATCGCCCTCGTCGACCATCTTCAGGATCAGTTCCTTGATGTCGTAGGGCTTGTTCGGATTGGCCGGCACCAGCGTGTCGAGCGAGGGATCGTCGCGGTACGGATCGTCCTTCGTGGGCCGCCGGACCGGCTTCTGACGGTTGTTGAGCGGCAGGAAGTCGTAGAAGCGGCGCAGCTGAAGCAGCGCCTCGACGTCGTTCTCGAACGCCATGTCGGCGACACCGGAGCGCGCGGTATGGGTGACCGCACCACCCAGCTCTTCCTGGGTCACCGTCTCGTGCGTCACCGTCTTCACGACGTCGGGGCCGGTGACGAACATGTAGGAACTGTCTTTCACCATGAAGATGAAGTCCGTCATGGCCGGCGAATACACCGCACCACCGGCGCACGGCCCCATCACCATCGAGATCTGCGGCACCACGCCCGAGGCCATGACGTTGCGCTGGAACACGTCGGCGTAGCCCGCCAGCGAATCGACGCCCTCCTGGATGCGCGCGCCGCCGGAATCGTTGAGCCCGATCACCGGCAGCCCGTTCTTCATGGCGGTGTCCATGACCTTGCAGATCTTGCGCGCGTGGGCGGCCGACAGCGCGCCGCCGAACACCGTGAAATCCTGGCTGAACACCATGACCGGCCGGCCACCGATCTTGCCGTGGCCGGTGACGACGCCGTCGCCGGGGATGCGCTGCTCGGCCATGCCGAAGTCGGTGCTGTCGTGTTCGACGAACATGTCGAACTCCTCGAACGAACCCTCGTCGAGCAGCACGTCCAGCCGCTCGCCCGCGGTCAGCTTGCCCTTGGCGTGCTGGGCCGCGATCCGCTTCTCGCCGCCGCCCAGCCGCGCCGCCGCCCGACGGCGCTCCAGTCGTTGCATCATGTTCGGCATCGCGTTTCCCCGGAAGACCGTCATGGTCCGCGCGCGTCCGGGAAACCCGGCCGCGGTCGCGTCGCCGACGCTCTGGAATATCGAAATCGGACCGTCGCCGGCCCGAAAAGGCGCCCGCCCATAGCATCCGTCCGACACGGATGCCAGCCGGACGAACCGCTGGACGAAAGATTGTTGCGCGATGGCGCGACGGGCGTCTGGTCGATAGGCTGCGGGATGTCCGTCTCCGCTGTCCGCTCCATCGCGATCGCGCTTTGCCTCACGGCGGTCTCGGTCGACGCTGCCGGCCAGACGGCGCCCCGCCGGCAAGGCCAGACGGACACGCCCCCGCCATCGGCGGACTGCCGGATCAAGGGCAACGTCAACAGCAAGGACGAGCGCATCTACCACCCGCCGGGCTGCCGCGATTGGGGGCGCACGATGATCGATCCGGCTCGCGGCGATCGCTGGTTCTGCAGCGAGGCGGAAGCGCGCGCGGCCGGCTGGCGTCGAACGAGGGCCTGTCGATCCCGCACCGGCCGTTCGTGATCAAACCATGGCCACGAGCTCGCTCGCCAGATCGTGAAGGCCGACAGCCTCGATACCATGCGGCAGTGGGACCCGTTCCTCGCCCGCGTAGACCACGAGCCGGCGGGCTGGCTTCAGGTCCTCGCACGCCGCGTGGAAGCCACGCCCCACCTTCGGCGACAGGCTGCGCTTGATCTCGATCGCCCACAGGTCGCCGCCGGGCAGTTCGAGCAGCAGGTCGATCTCCGCACCTGCCGCCGTGCGATAGTAGTAGGGCGACGCCCATGCCGGCGCACACGCGACGAGGGTTTCGATCGCGAAGCCCTCCCAGCTCGGCCCGACGATGGGGTGGTCGTGGAGCGCATCCCGCGTCGATATGGCCAGCAACGCGTGCAGGACGCCGCTGTCGCGGACGTAGACCTTGGGGGACTTGACGAGGCGTTTGCCGAGATTGGCGTGGTAGGGCTGGAGCCGTCGGACCAGCAGCAGGTCGACCAGCAGGTCGATGTAGCGCGATACCGTCGGCGAGCTGATCCCCAGGCCGGCCGCCAACCGCGATGCGTTGAGCTGGGTTCCCTGGCCGTGCGCCAGCATCGTCCACAGCCGTCGCAGCGTTTCCGCCGGCAGGCGTGGCTGGAGCGCGGGTATGTCGCGCTCCAGATAGGTTCGCAGAAAATCCCGTCGCCAGTCGAGACTGCGAGCATCGCTGTGTGACAGGAAACTTTGCGGGAAGCCGCCGCGCAACCAGAGCGCCTCCTGCGTGGCGCGCCCGGTCTCCACGACGTCGAGCGGCGCGAGCTCGCGGTAGGCGATCCGGCCGGCCAGACTCTCGGACGACTGGCGCAACAGGTCCGGCGAGGAGGAGCCCAGCACCAGAAAGCGACCCGTCTGCCGTCCCTCCCGTCGCCCCCGGTCGATCAGCCCCCGGAGAGTCCGGAACAGGTCCGGCACGTTCTGGATTTCGTCGAGGATCACGAGCTTGTCCGCGTGGGCGCCGAGATAGAGTGCGGCGTCGGCCAGCTTGTCGCGATCCGCGGCACTCTGAAGGTCCAGATAGATCGACGGGCCGGCCTTCCCCAGCGCCAGGGCGAGCGTCGTCTTGCCGACCTGCCTGGGACCAAGCAGCGCGACGGCGGCGTGCGCGTCGAGATCGGCGCGCAGGCTGGCTTCGATTCGGCGCCTCAACATCCTTGCAAATTTAACGTCGGATATTAAATTTGCAAGGATAGGAATTTCGACGAGAACGTCGGAGCATTCGAAGGAATGCCGATTCGCCTACGGACTATTCCGGTGTCCGCCGGACTCGACCGGCACGCCACGGGACACGGCCCACGAAGCCGCGCGCGGTTCAACCCGAAGCGCGAACCACGGTCTCGTCGGCTGGCGCCGGGCGCCGGTTTGTTGAAGACTGTCGCCATCGCATCCCCCTCCCGAAGGACCATCCCATGCAACGCCGCCGTTTCGGCCGCTCCGGCCTGTCGTTCTCCGTCCTCGGTTTCGGTGCCGGCGCCGTCGGCGGCCTGATGACCAAAGGCGATCCGTGCGACCAGGAGCGCGCCATCGCGCGCGCGGTCGAACTCGGCATCAACTACATCGACACCGCCCCGCTCTACGGCGATGGCGAATCCGAGCGGGTGCTGGGCCGCGTGCTGAAGGCGCTGAAGCCCGACATCGTGCTCGGCACCAAGGTGCGGGTGAAGGCGGCCGACCGGTCGCGCATCGGTGCCGCCATCGCGGAGTCGCTCGACGCCAG
>CAMDVZ010000462.1 GCA_945878895.1 Caenispirillum bisanense
CATCGCTGGCCCAATGCCTTCTTTGCCGGTCACGGGCTCTTCAGCTTGAAGGACGCCCATGCGCTGGCCTGTCGGTCCCCTCGTGGGTGAGACCACCGACTGGAGAGCCGGATGCGGGAGACCCGCCAGTCCGGTTCGGAGGGAGGGGGCGCCTGCGGCGCTCCCTACTCCTATCCGGATTTTGCCATCCCGGCGAGGTTTTCGCCGGTTCGAAACCGCGCCGATGTCGTGGTGCCACGTTCACCCGATTGCCCGGCTGACCCGACCACCCCGACTCGACGCTGCCACGGGCCGGTGATAGAGAAGCGGCCGGCGCCGGCAAGGGTCGCGAGGGCCGCGATTCGTCCGACGCCCAGCCCCCGAGCATGACGCAAACGCCAGCGAACACCGCCGATCCGATCCGCCGCCGACTGTTCATCCGCACCTACGGCTGCCAGATGAACGTCTACGATTCGGAACGGATGGCCGAATTGCTGCGGCCGCTGGGCTACCAGACCACCGACTCGCCCGAGGACGCCGACATGGCGATCCTCAATACCTGCCACATCCGCGAACGCGCCTCCGAGAAGGTCTATTCCGAGCTTGGCCGCCTGCGCGACATCAAGCGCGAGCGCGCGCTGACGGGCGGCGAATACGTGATCGCGGTCGCGGGATGCGTGGCCCAGGCCGAGGGCGAGGAGATCGTGCGACGCCAGCCCGCCGTCGACATCGTGGTCGGCCCGCAGGCCTATCACCGGCTGCCCGAGATGCTGGCGCGCGCGCGGCGCGGCCTCGACGGGGCGGGACGGCGCGGCGCGGGCGTGCTCGACACCGAATTCCCCGCCGAACCGAAATTCGACCATTTGCCGATGCCGACCACCGTCACCGCCGGGTCGGCGTTCCTGTCGATCCAGGAGGGTTGCGACAAGTTCTGCACCTTCTGCGTCGTGCCCTACACGCGCGGCAGCGAATACTCGCGGCCCGTCCTCGACATCGTGGCCGAAGCGCGCGGCCTCGCCGCCGCCGGCGCGCTGGAACTGGTGCTGCTGGGCCAGAACGTCAACGCGTGGCACGGTCTGGCACCCGATGGCTCGACCTGGGGTCTGGCGCGACTGCTGCGGGCGCTGGCGGAAATTCCCGGCGTGCCGCGGCTGCGCTACACCACGTCCCATCCGCGCGATATGGACGACGCGCTGATCGACGCGCACCGCGACCTGCCGACGCTGATGCCCTATCTGCACCTGCCGGTGCAGTCGGGCTCGGACCGGGTGCTGGACGCCATGAACCGCGGCCATGGTCGCGATCTCTATCTGCGCCTGGTCGACCGCCTGCGCGCGGCCAGGCCCGACATCGCGCTGTCGTCTGATTTCATCGTCGGGTTTCCCGGCGAGAGCGACGCCGATTTCGACGACACGATGAACCTGGTGCGCGAGGTCGGCTTCGCCTCGGCCTACTCGTTCGCCTACAGCCGCCGTCCGGGCACGCCCGGCGCCGCGATGGAGCAACAGGTGCCCGACGCCGTCAAGGACGCGCGCCTCGCGGCGCTGCAATCGCTGCTGCGCGAACAATCGACGGCGTTCAACGAAACCAGGGCGGGTGCGGTCGCGCCGGTGCTGTTTTACGAGCGCGGTCGCAAGCCCGGCCAGCTGATCGGCAAGAGCCCATGGCTGCAATCGGTCTACGCCGAGGCCGACAAGCGGCTGATCGGCCGGATGGTCGACGTGCGCCTGCTCGCCGGCTACGCCAACAGCCTGTCGGGCGCGATCGCGACCGGCGACCACGTCTCGTCCCGCGAGGTCGCGGCGTGACCGCCGACGCGGCCGCGCGCGCCGCCGACGTGCGCCGCATGATGTTCGACGACAACGCGCTGCTACCACCACTCTATGGCCAGCACGACCGCAACCTCGTGCGCATCGAGCAGCAGCTCGGCGTGCGCATCGACTCGCGCGGCAACCAGATCGCCATCGCCGGCGGTGTCGAGGAAACAGCACTCGCGCGCGCCGCCCTGATGGCGCTCTACGAACGGCTCCAGCGCGGCCAGGTGGTCGACCTCGCGGAGGTCGACGCAGCCATCCGTTTCGCCCATGTCGGGGGCGACGCGACGCCCGGCGATACCACCACCATCCGCACCCGCCGCCGCGTGATCCAGCCGCGCACCCCGACCCAGCGCGACTATGTCGAGGCGATCCGCGACCGCGATCTGGTGTTCGGGCTGGGGCCGGCCGGCACCGGCAAGACCTACCTCGCGGTGGCGATGGCGGTGTC
Source organism: Caenispirillum bisanense (assembly GCA_945878895.1). Lineage (GTDB taxonomy): Bacteria > Pseudomonadota > Alphaproteobacteria > Reyranellales > Reyranellaceae > CAMDVZ01. Next base: position 2,245 of record CAMDVZ010000462.1, read on the forward strand.
GATGCTGACGGCGGGCGCGGTCCAGCGCATCGTGCTGTCGCGACCGGCCGTCGAGGCCGGCGAGCGTCTCGGCTTCCTGCCGGGCGATCTCAAGGACAAGGTCGATCCCTATCTGCGTCCGCTCTACGACGCGCTGCACGACATGCTGCCGGCCGACCAGATCGTGAACCGGCTGGCGTCCGGCGAGATCGAGGTGGCACCGCTCGCCTTCATGCGCGGCCGCACCCTGGCGCACGCCTTCGTCATCCTCGACGAGGCGCAGAACACGACCGCGATGCAGATGAAGATGTTCCTCACCCGGCTGGGCGAAGGCGCGCGCATGGTCGTCACCGGCGATCTCAGCCAGATCGATCTGCCGCCGGGCACGACATCGGGTTTGCGCGACGCCTCCGAGACCCTCAACGGCGTCGAGGGTGTCCGCTTCGTGCATTTCACCGACCGCGACGTGGTGCGCCACGACATGGTGGCCCGCATCGTGCGTGCCTACGACGAGCGCGACCGTCGTCGCGCCGAGGCAAAACCCAAATCGTGAGTCGCCGCGGCCCAACGACCGCGACGACCGTCGGCATCGAGATCGAGATCGTCGACCCGCTGTGGCTCAAGCCGTTGCGCACCGCGCGCGCGATCTGTCGGTCCGCCGCGACGCTGGCCATCGCCGGGGCCGCCACGCGCGACCGCGCCGTGTCGCTGACCATCGTCCTGTCGAGCGACGCCGCCGTGCGCCGCCTCAATCGCGACTTCCGCCACAAGGACAAGCCAACCAACGTGCTGTCCTTCCCGGCCGGCGACCACGCCACCGCGCCGGGCGCGCCCCGCCATCTCGGCGACATCGTGCTGGCGCGTCAGACCGTGCTGCGCGAGGCCTGCCGGCAGCACAAGCGGCAACGCGACCATCTCGCCCACCTCGTCGTGCACGGCACGTTGCATCTGCTCGGTTTCGATCACGAGGCCGACGAAGACGCCGAAGCCATGGAAGCGCTGGAAACCCGCCTGCTCGCCTCGATCGGCATCGCCGACCCCTACGCGTAGAGGCCGCGCCTCAAGCGCTTTTCAAGCCGGTGGCAACGATGACGAGAGCGCGTCTTCCGGGCGCGCGCCACTCGGAGGAGCCAACCTTTTTGGCGGCGGCGTCGTTTGCCTTTCAAGGCCCTCTCCCCCATAGGCGCTAGGATAAGGCAGTTTGGGCGATTTTGGCCTGTGATCGTCGTCGTCGCGGTGCCTCGGCGAGACGCTTTCTGGCGCTGGCGCGAGCGGCGCGGGTGGGACGGCGGGGCATGGCGAAGAGGGCGCACTGGAGCCCCCGGA
>CAMDVZ010000463.1 GCA_945878895.1 Caenispirillum bisanense
CGCGGCGGCGAAGGACCGTCCGGCCAGGCGCGCAGGCCCGCGACGAAGCGGAAGTAGTCGGGGTCGTCGCCCTCGATCAGGCCGTGGCGCACGAAGAAATCGATCAGCACGAGGTTGCAGTTGTATTTGAACTCGGTCGTGTCGCGGACCCGCTCGAGCACCCGTGCAACCGGCCACAACTCGAACGACTCGGCTTCGCCGTCCGCCGGGTGGGGCGTGAATCCGTCCGGCAGCTCGAGATCGTAGACGTACTGTACGTCGGGCTTCAGCAGCCAGCCGGACTGATGACAGTAACTGATGCAGCCGACGGCGCGCGCGCGCTGGGCGATCTCGCGCGGAATGCCGGCTTCCTCGCCGCACTCCTTGATCACGTTCTCCATCAGTCCGAGATTCGCTGGCTGGCCGCCGGCGACGGTGTTGTCGAGTTCGCCGGGATAGGTCGGCTTGTCGCGTGCCCGTCGCGGTACCCAGACATGAAGGCCATCGGCGCGACGCACATAGCCGGTCAGGTGGACGCCGAAAGCACGCACGCCGAACAACGGCGCCGCGGCCCGCTCGATGCACATCGACGGCGCCAGCTTGAAATCGGGGGTCACCGGATACATCTCGCCGCGCCAGACCCGCACGATGCCGCGCGCTTCGAGTTCGCGCAGGAACCCGTCCATCGCCGAGGTGCGTGCATCCGGCGACGCGAGGTCGTCGGCCAGGCGCCAGCCGAAGGTGGTGCGCCCGAAAAGGTCGGGGCGTTCGAGCAGGGTTGGGGCAAAGTCGCGGTGCACGAACCCCGCGCGGGTGGCGCCGATGAACCACGGTTCGAACTGATCGATGTCGTGCGCGTTGCAGCGACGGATATGGTCGAGAAAAGACACGCCGTCGGTCTCCCGGCTTGATCGTTGTCGGGCGCTTCTATCCGCCATTTGCGCAGCGGGCCATGCTTTGCCATGGTCGGCCCGATGAACCAGACAGGCAGCGTCGACGCGGCAACCGGATCGGACGTGGCGCGGGCGATCGTGGCCGCCACGATCCATGGGCCGATGGTGGTTCTGTGCCACGATACCGTCGTCGGACGGTTTCTCGGCCTGTACGGCGAATTCGCGCAAGCCCAGGCCCGATTGCTGACCGCCATGGTCGGACCCGGCGACGTCGTGGTCGACGTCGGCGCCAACGTCGGCGCGTCGGTACTGCCCTTCGCGCGCGGCGTCGGACCGTCGGGTCGCGTGCTCGCGTTCGAGCCGCAGCCGGTGATCGCGGCGTGCCTGGAACGGACTCTGGCACTGAACGGGCTCGCGCAGGTCGAGGTCAGGCGCTGCGCGGTGGGCGCGGCGGCAGGCGTTATCGACCTCGCGCTGATCGACGCCGGCGCGCCGGAAAACTACGGAGCCGCGCCGCTGCGCCGCGAAGGTCCGGGAGCGACGGTACGAACCCCGATCGTGGCGCTGGACGGGCTCGGCTTCGACCGATGCGACCTGCTAAAGATCGACGCCGAGGGAATGGACCCCGACGTGATCGCCGGTGCCCGGACGCTGCTGGGGACGTTTCGCCCTGTCGTCTATTTCGAGGCGCATCGGGGTCCCGGCACGCTGGCGGCGCTCGCGGATCTGGCCGCCTCGGGATATCGAAGCTGGTGGCACCACTCGACGTATCTCGACGATCCGCCGTTTCGCGGCGTTTGCCCGCCGCCGATGCGCGGGCGCGGCGATCTCAACGTTCTCGGCTTGCCCGTCGGGCGCGATGCGCCGGTCGGCCTGCGCCCGACCGGTACCCTCGACGTCGCCGCCGCGATGTTGAGGGCGCGGGCGGCGGGCGCCAGGTGACTCTACGGGCACGGTCTCGTCGTGCGATTTCGGACTTTGCCCTACTCTGGAGTAGTCTGCACCGATGACGCCAGCCGAGAATCCCCGCGAGCGACTGAGCTTCGTCATTCTCGACCGGTTGCGCGGCTGGCTGGGCGAAGACACGCGCAAGCCGGAGCTCGTGCTGCACCGGGCGCTGCGGCTGCTCGCCAAATGGCGGGCGGAGACGCTCAAGGGTCCGGCGATGCGCGCGACCGGCGGCGTGGTCTGGTCGGGTCCCTTCGCCGGCATGGCGTTCCGCCAGGGCGCGACGGAGGGGTGCTTCATCCCGAAACTGCTGGGCTGCTACGAATCCGAACTGCACGAACACTGGTTGTCGCTGCGAGCCACGCGCCGGTACGCCGCGATCGTCGATGTCGGTTCGGCCGAGGGCTACTACGCGGTGGGCCTCGCGCGGTTGTTTCCGGAAGCCACGGTCGTGGCGCGCGACACCGAGTCGAAAAGCCATCCGATGATCCGCCAACTCGCCATCGACAACGGCGTCGCGGACCGTCTGGACATCGGCGGTCTGTTCGCGCACGCCGATTTCGCCGCCTTCGCGGACCGGCCGACGCTGGTGCTGTGCGACATCGAGGGGGCCGAGAAAGAGCTGCTCGATCCGCTTCGGGCGCCGGCCCTTGGCGGCATGGACATCGTCGTGGAGGCGCACGACGGGATGGACGCCGCCATCTCCGGGACGCTGACCCTGCGCTTCGAGGCGACGCACGACATCGTCGTGGTCCACGAGCGCATGCGGGACATCGACCTGCCCTCGGGCTACCAGCCGCGCGACAGCATCGATCGCTGGATTTCGGTGTGGGAATTCCGCTCCTCGCCGACGCCGTGGCTGGTGATGCGGGCGCGGGCGTTTGCGCGATGACCGAGGACGAGCTGGCAACCTTGCTGCGCGCGCGTCGACCGGCCGCGGATCTACGCGGCCTCGTCGTCGAGGACGCCGCCGACCAGGACGTCCGGCTGTGGTTTCCTTTCGCGGCCGGATTCGCGGGGCCGGGTGGCATCTTCTCGGCACCGGTGCTGCTCGGCATGGCCGACACCGCGATGTACGCGGCGGCGCAGGCGCGTCTGGGGCCAGCGAAGGTCGCGCTGGTGTCGACCATGACCACGACGTTCCTGCGGGCGGCCCAACTGGAAGACGTCGTTGCGCTGGCGCGCGTGGTGCGGGCCGGCCGAACGCTGATGCATGTCGAGGCGTGGCTGTTCAATCACATGCCGGTCGACGCGATCCTGCATGCCACGGCGACCTGCGTGATCCGGGACTGGGCCGCCGGTTGACGCCGACGGAACCCGTCGCCGGCTACTGGAGCAGCAGCGGCAGGGCGGCGACCACGGTGCACATGGCGGCCACGACGGCGGCACAGACCGCCAGCGCGCGCTTGAACCGCAGACCGCGCAGCATCGAGCGCAACCGGCGGGCCTCGGCACGGCTCACGAGCATGGCCGATCCATAGACGACGCCGTAGTCCATCCGCACGTGCCGCGCCAGCGCGCCATAGCGTTCGGACAGCGCCAGACAGGCCGCCGTCAGACACAGGCTCGCCAGCCCGAGAGGCTGTGACTTTTTCCTGGCGCCGGCAATGGCGGCCTGATTCACTGTCGGTCGAGGGAGATTTCCATGCCCCAGACCGCTGCCAGCCTCTTCGACGAGCTGCCCGAGCAAGCCGTGCCGGCGCGCGACCCCGGGGCTG
>CAMDVZ010000464.1 GCA_945878895.1 Caenispirillum bisanense
AGCCCCTCTCCCCGATGGTCGGGGAGAGGGGTCGTTTCCATGCCTGTTCCGGGACACGCCGCCATGCGCCTCGCCACCTTGCTCGCCGCCGCTCTCGCTTTCGCGGCACCCGTCGTCGCCGCCGAACCCGCCGCGGTGCGCGCCGTCGATGTCGAGGGAACGCGCTTCAAGGTCACGATGCAGGACGGCTCCGTCCGCTTCTCCGACCAGCTGGTCGGCGCCACGGTCGCGATACAGACCGGCCGAGGCACCGTGCGGCTGCGCATCGACGCCGTCGAGCGCGATGCCAAAGCCGTCGGCCAGCCGGTCTGGCTGCACACGCTGTCGGCCCGCCAGCGCGACGGCTCCTGGGCGCCGGTCTGCCAACCCGATCCTGACGGCAGGCCAGTTGGCTTTCCGCTCGCGCTGTTGCCCGGTGTCCGCCAGTCCCTGCTGGCCGCCGATCCCGGCGCGTTCGAGATTTTCTGCACCGGCGGCGCGCGCGCCAAATGCGTCCGCTTCGGCTACCAGCCCTGGACCACCGGCCCCGAAGGCCGGTCGATGCTGAGCGCCTACAATACCTGCGTGCGCATGGTGCGGGCCGATTACGGCGGCGAGGGCGAGGGCACCACCCGCAACGGCATGAGCATCGATTTCTACGACAGCTACGGCATCCAGAAGCCCGACAACGACGAGGAGCACGTCTTCGAGGCCGGCTGGGACGAGCACGGCGCGGTGTGCGTCCACCATGTCCGGGTGAAGGAAAACGTGACGCTCGTCCAGCTGGAGCAGCGCTATCCGCGCCTGAAAGGCCGCACCGGCGCGGTCTGCACCGAGGAATTCGCCCGCGCCCACGGCGCCACGCTGTTCAACCGATCGCGCGACTGAAAGGCGCGCGGCGCGGCACGCGCTCAGGTCACTCCTCATACCTTCCCTCGCCGTTGGCAGGGGAAGGTATGAATAGACAGCACCTAAACGACGCCGCAGTTGGAGCCTCGCCCCGCTCGTGGCATCGTCGCGGTCAACCGGGGAGACACAATGGCCGACACGCGTACCCATATCGTCGTCGTCGAGGACGAGGCGGCGCAACGCCAGCTGCTGGTGGATTATCTCGGCCGCAACGGCTTCCGGGTCAGCGGCGCCGATGGCGGTGCCGCCTTCCGCAAGCTGGTCGAGCGCGATCCACCCGACCTGGCATTGCTCGATATCGGTTTGCCGGGCGAGGACGGCTTCGCGCTGGCGCGCTGGCTGCGCGAGCGCAGCGGCAAGGTCGGCATCATCATGGTGACCGCGTCGGGCGACACGGTCGACCGCATCGTCGGGCTCGAGACCGGCGCCGACGATTACATCCCCAAGCCGTTCGATCCGCGCGAGTTGCTGGCGCGCGTGAAAAGCGTGCTGCGCCGCACCGGCAACGCCGCGGCGAGCCCGGCCGGCGCCGGCAAGGTCCGCATGGGCCGCCGCGTGCTCGACATCGAGCGCCGCCTGCTGCTCGACGAGACGGGCGCGGAGGAGACGCTGGCCGCCAGCGAGTTCGACCTGCTCAAGCTGTTCGCCGAGAACCCCAACCGGCCGCTGGCGCGCGACTGGCTGCTGGAGACGGTCGGCCACCGCGAAATGGAAGCCTTCGACCGCGCCATCGACCTGCGCATCACCCGCCTGCGCCGCAAGATCGAACTCGACCCCGCCCACCCCGACGCCATCCGCACCGTGCGCGGCATCGGCTACATGTTCGTGCCGTCGAAGGGGTGAGGGGGAGACTCGTATGTTCCTCGCGACGAGAGCGGCGGAATTGGTCCCTTCTCATACCGTCCCCTGCCGACGGCGGGGGAAGGTGCCCGAAGGGCGGAGGGGGGTGGGTGACGCGGCAATCACGATGTCCAAGATCGGACTCGGCATCGACACAACAGCGTGGAGCGCAACCATCCCCTTGCTTCCGCCGGTGTCGATCGCGGAGAAGAAGGATTGCGCTTCGCGCGGTCGTATCGATGGCGTTGCCCGTCATCGACGCCGTGCTCGTTCCGCGGCCCACCCCCATCCGCCCTTCGGGCACCTTCCCCCGCCGTTGGCGAGGGAAGGTATGATTTATAAACGATTTCAACGGCTTGAGATGCCTGGAGCGCCGTAGCCTGTTTCTACAGCCGCGTACTCATACCTTCCCTCTCTTCAGCAGGAGCGAAGGTATGATCTTCAGCTATTTCAAGGACTCGCGGCGCCCGACAGCCGCCGCTCCTTCAACGGTCGAAGGATGTCCGGCCGGTCGTCGGTCCATGGCGGCCAGTCGGGTTTGGTCGCGACGCGGTTCCGGTCCATGCCGGCCGAAACCGCCAGCTTGCGGTCGCATGGCCTTCCCGTGTCAACTACGCGCCTTACGCCGCCCGAACGGAACACGACGGAGGAGACGGTCATGGATGGCTCGATGACGAAGGTGCGCGCGGCGGCCTACGATCCCGGCGCGCAATACGACATCGACGTGAGCGAGGTCGAATTGCGCCGCAACGCGGCCGGCCGCATGTTGATGGCGCGAATCTATCGACCCAGGGGGACGGGCCCGTTCCCGACGGTGCTCGATCTGCATGGTGGCGGCTGGAACCGCAAGGACCGGCTGGCCGAGCAGCCGATGGATCGCGCGCTGGCCGAAAGCGGCCTGCTTGTCGTGGCGGTCGATCTCACGCTTGCCGGCGAGGCGCCGTACCCGGCTTGCGTCCAGGACGCCAACCATGCGGTGCGCTGGCTGAAGGACAACGCGGCGCGCTGGAACGGCGATGTGTCGAAGCTCGGCATTTATGGCTCCTCCAGCGGCGGCCACGTCGCGGAGCTGGTATCGATGCGCCCGCACGATCCACGCTACGGCGCGATCGCCCACGCCGGTCCGCACGACGCCACCGTCTCCTGGGTCGCCATGCGCTCGCCGCCTTCGGACACGCTGGCGCGCTACGAGAACGCGGTGCGACGCAAGAACGAAACGATGATCGCGAACAACACCGTGTTTTTCGTTCCCCGGGAATCGCTACACGAAGGCAATCCCCGCGCCATCCTCGCGCGCGGCGAGAAAGTCCGGCTGGTGCCGTTCCTGATCATGCAGGGCGGCGCCGACGACAACGTCCTGCCCGAGATGCAGAAGGAATTCTGCCAAGCCTACCGCGATGCCGGCGGCAGCTGCGAATACCACGAGTTCGACGGCGCGACCCACGAATGGGTCGCCGAACCCGGCCCCAACACCGACAAGGCCCGCGAGACCGTGAAAGCCTTCATCGCCCGCCAGCTCGACGGCTGAGCGGGGACCGCATCGAGCGCCGGCGATTTCCGCCTTTCGCGCTGGCTGGCGAAGGCATTCGGGAGCACGCCGGAGACCTGGCCCGGCATGCGGATGGAGTACGATTGGTGACGGGCGTCGCGGCGGGCCGGCAAGATCAGGGTCGAGCCGCTCTGCAAGCCCGACCCGATCGCGGCCCGATCAAGCGGCCGTTCGCTCCAGCCCGTCGCGCGATGCCGGCGCCGGAACCGCGGATGTCGCCACCGTCCGTCGCTTGCGCGGCCGCCCC
>CAMDVZ010000465.1 GCA_945878895.1 Caenispirillum bisanense
AGCCGGCCGCCGTGGCGGGCCAGTGTCGGCTCGAACCGCTGCTTGCGATGGTCCCGCAGGCGCGCCAGCGTGCCGCTCTCGTCCCGCCCCATCAGGCGGGAGTAGCCGACAACGTCCGCGGCGATGATCGCCGCCAGTCTTCGCTGCTCACGAGCCAATGGAATTCCAACGCCTCCCGGGTCGGGATCGTAGAAGGCCTCGGCAGGCGGGGCAATGACGGGGCCGATGACGGGGCCGATGTCGAGCGTCGATGTCGCGTGTCGGCACGAAACTGCCACCCGCGATGACCGCAATGTATGGGGATTGGAACGGCGTCCATGAAACGAACGTGGAACAGCGTCGGCCTCGGTGTGGCCGTGTCGACCGCATCGAGAAAGAACGCGCTGATCCGCAGGGCGTTCCCGACCGGAACGGGCTCGCCGCCACATCCCCGACACACCGCCGCCTCCGGGAAAACGAATCCTTGCGATGGAGTGGCCGCCGCCGTCTGATGCACCACCTGCCTGATCGGAGACTATCGATGCGCATCGCAGCCCTTGCCGCCGTTGCCTTGGCCCTGAGTCACGCCGCGTGGGCCGCCGACATCGAGGTCGCGTCGAAAGTCGACGCGGTGACCGTCTATCCGGACGGGGCCAGCGTCACGCGCAAGGCCGCGGTCGATTTGCCGGCCGGCGCCTCGACGCTGGTGTTGCGGGGCCTGCCGGCGACCATCGATCCGGCCTCGCTGCGGGTGGCGGGCGAAGGCTCGGTCGCCTTCGGGATCGGATCGGTCGAGGCGCGTAGCGTGCCGGGCAATCCGCGGCCGGCGATCGACCCGGTGCTGGAGAGCAAGATCAAGGCGCTGCGCGAGAAGCGCGAGATCGTGGCGGCGCGCGCCGAAGCAGCCGAACGCACGCGCGCGATGATCCGCCGCTACGCCGAGGCGAGCCCGGAGAAACTCTCGCCAGACGGCAAGGCGATGGACGTCGCGCACTGGCCCGACGCGTGGAACGCCGTCGGCCGCGAGCTGGTCAAGGTCAACGAGGATTTGCGCGTGCTCGGCGCCGAACTGCGCGACCTCGACGGCGAGATCGCCGCCATGGAACGCGCGCGACCGCAACCCTCGCGGCCCGGCGCGCCGCTCTACGACGTCACGATCGCCCTCGATGCCCCGGCGGCGTCGAAGGCGGCGCTGACCGTGACCTACCGGGTCGCCGGCGCCAGCTGGCGGCCGCTCTACGACGCGCGGCTCGACACCGGCGGCAAGGGCAAGAAGCCGGCGCTCGAACTGGTGCGCCGCTCCTCGGTCACGCAAAGAACCGGCGAAGCCTGGACCGACGTCGCGCTGACGGTATCGACGGTGCGGGTGGCGCGAGGCTCCGGCGCGCCCGCTCTCTCTTCGGCCAGGGTCGACTTCCGTCCGCCGCCGCAGCCAGCCCCCCGTGACCGGCTGGACGAAGTCGCGAGCCGCCGTGCCGCGCCGGCGACCACCGCGCCCGCACCGGCAGCGCCGATGACCGGAGGCGTGGCGCCACCGCCGCCGCCACCCGAACCAGCGCGCGAGCAACAGGCCGTCGTCCAGGCCGGCGCCTTCCAGGCGTCCTTCGGCGTGCCCGGCCGGGTGACGATCCCCGAGGACGGCTCGGCCAAGACGTTCCGGATATCGGGCGCGACGGTGGCGCCGGTCCTGTCGATCAAGACGACGCCCGTCCTCGACCCGACCGCCTACCTCCAGGCCTCGTTCACCAACGAGGAGGAAGCGCCGCTGCTGCCGGGCCAGGTCGCCATCCATCGCGACGGCACCTTCGTCGGACAATCGACGCTGCCGCTGGTCGCCCAGGGCGACAAGGTCGACCTCTCCTTCGGCGCCGACGACCAGGTGAAGGTGGTCCGGGTGCCGCTGGCGCGCCGCCAGGCCGAGCCGGGCTTCCTCAGTTCCAGCCGCACCGACACGCTGGAATTCAAGACCACCGTGAAGAACCTGCACGACTTCCCGGTCAAGATCACGGTCGTCGACCGCATCCCCGTGGCCGACAACACCGCGATCACCGTCGAGACACTGACGCAATCGACGCCGCCGACCGAGCCGACCGTCGAGGACAAACGCGGCGTGATGGCCTGGACCTGGGATTACGCGGCCGGCGAGCAGAAGGAAATCCGGCTGGCGTACCGGTTGAAATGGCCGTCCGATCGGGAGATCGTGACGGAGGGGCGGTAGTCGGTTCCGGCGCCCGGGCGAGCGCCAGGCTGCAACGGGTACGGCGGCATTCCAGAGCCGTGTCGTCGCCGGACCCTCGCCGCGACGACGAAGATGTCGGCCAAACAGCGACCGGCGATGCCGCACGCGACGATGTCCGTCGGGTAGCCGGACCGATGGCCGACCCGACGCGGAACCGGACGGGTTGGCCACGAACCGCGTGCCCGGGCGGCGGCGCCGACGACGCTTTCTCCCGAAGTGGCCCGCGTGAGCGCGCGGCCCGACAGCGCGATTGATACCTCCCCTTTCGGGCCGCGGCGTATACGATGGCCGCGACAGTCAGGAGCGCTCCGCCGTGCCATCCCTTCCCAATATCGTGCTGATCCTCGCCGACAATCTCGGCTGGGGTGAACTGGGCTGCTATGGCGGCGGCATGCTGCGCGGCGCGCCCACGCCGCGCATCGACGCGCTGGCGGCCCAAGGCATGCGCTTCCTCAACTTCAACGTCGAGAGCGACTGCGTGCCGACGCGCGCGGCGCTGATGACCGGCCGCCAGGCGATCCGCACCGGCGCCTTCCAGTCGATGCCGGCCGGCCTGCCGCAAGGCCTGACGCGCTGGGAGATCACACTGGCGCAGCTGCTATCGGGCCGCGGCTACGCCACCGGTCATTTCGGCAAGTGGCACCTCGGCGATGTCGAGGGCCGCCTGCCCACCGATCGTGGCTTCGACGAGTGGTACGGCATCCCGCGCACCAGCAACGAGGCGCAGCACACTACCGCGCTTGGCTATGACCCCATCAGGACGCCCCTGCCCTACATCATGGAGGGCGTCGCTGGTTCGCCCTCGCGGAACGTCGAGCTCTTCGATCTCGACTCACGGCGAACCATCGACCGCGAGCTGGTCGACCGGACCGCGAGCTTCATGCAGCGCCAGACCGCGGCGGGGAAGCCGTTCTTCGCCTACATGCCGATCACCCAGGTCCATTTTCCGACGATCTGCCATCCCGATTTCGTCGGCCATACGGGCCACGGCGAAATGGCCGATTCGCTGGCCGAGATGGATCACAATGTCGGCCTGATCCTCGACGCCGTCGATCGGCTCGGCATCGCCAACGATACGCTCTTTCTGTTCGGGTCCGACAACGGACCGGAGTTCCGCACGCCCTGGCGCGGCACCGCAGGCTACTGGCGCAGCACCTATCATACCAGCCGACTTATCGAGTGACACACGCCCATTTCCTGGTGCCGATGGAGCGGATCCGGGCTGGATCGTCGACGAGGAAGCGCCAGGCGCTTTGACAGGCGTCGAGGATCTCGTCGCAGGTGTTCCAGACCCGGGCGCAGAGCT
>CAMDVZ010000466.1 GCA_945878895.1 Caenispirillum bisanense
GACCGGCCACCGACGACGCCCGGGAGCCGCCAAAACGCTGTCCCGAGACATCGCCGGGACGCCCCCGACACGACCGCGCGGTCCGCCGAGGCCCGCCCGGGGCGAACTTTCTCGCCCGTTCACCTCAGTCCGACAGGCTGCTAGCGGCGCAGCGGTATCGTGAAGTCGTGGTCGAACCAGATGCGGAACTCGACCGTGTGGTCCTCGATGTCGTTGACGCGCTGGAACCGGTAGCCGGCGCCGGCCTTCATCCAGTCCGTGACCTTGTAGTCGAGCGACATCGCGAACATCTTGTCGTGGATGTCGGCGGCGGCCGGGTTGGCGAAGGCGCTGCGCAGCGAGCCCGCGAACCAGAGCTCCCAGGGGCCGTTGGTGAACGCCACGGCGGCGCTGAAATATTCGACCTGGCCTTCGTTGCCGCCAGCGTTCCAGACGCGCGCCCACTCGACGACGGGGGTAACGGTGGTGCCGCCCAGCAGACCCGAAAGCTTGAATTCGTAATGGAACGCCACGGTCGCGGCGTGCTCGTCGGCCGTCTCGGTGCCCGCCGCGAGTCCGGCCGTGCTGGCGCGGTGCAGGCGGTAGCCGACGTGATAGTCGAGCGCCGGGAGGAACGCGAACCCGCCACCCGACAGCATGAAGGCCCAGTTGTTGAGGGTTTCGGTGTTGCTGGTGCCGCCGTCGGCGAGGCTCAGCGTGCTGGCGCGGGCGGTCAGGGGGTCGTCGAAGCTGGGAACGGTGAAGATCGACCGGCGCAGGATCGTGGTGTCCTCGAAGTAGGCCTGGGTCGTGAACTCGTGGCGACCGGCGCCCCAGTCGCGAAGGTCGCCGCGCAGGCTGAACCCGAAGCCGATCTTCTCGGTTGTCTCGTAGTCGACCACGAAATCGCGCGCGAAGATGCCGCGTACCACGTCGTCCTTGTGCATGTATCCGAACGCCGGATTGTACTTTCCGGCGAAGAAGGCGACGTGCTTGAAGTCGAGGTCGACGTAGAGCTGCTCCATGAAGACGCCGAACCCGCGGAATGCCTCGCTGGTCCCGGCGGCCGGGCCGTGGACGGTCTCGCCCTTGAAGTGCGTCTGGATCGAAAACCAGTCGTTCAGATGCAGACCGAACTTCGCTTCGCCCTCGTCCAGATAGAGCAACACGCGCCGGCCGAACTCGTCGTCGCCGGCGAACGTCCAGTCGAAGCGCAGCTGGACGCCGATTTCGGCCGCGATGTAGGGCGTGTCGACCGGTTTGCGGTCGCCGCCGTGCGCCAGCGCCGCGGCTGCTCCACCGGCCGCTACCGCCGCGACGGCGAGGCTCAGGATTGTCTTGTTCATCGTCGCTCTCCGTCGGCGGCTTCAGTTGGCGCGCATGCCGGCCACCAGGGCAGGCACGTTGTGACGCATCATTGCCTCGTAGGTGCTCGCGACGCCGCCGGGCGCCGAGAGGGCATCGACGTAGAGCGTCGGTCCGACCGCGGCGCCGGCTTCGCGGGTGATCTGTTCGATCAGCCGGGGGTTGCTCATGTTTTCGAGGAAAATCGCCTTGATGCCCTCCGCCCTGATCTGGCGGACCAGTGCCGCTACGTCGCGGGCGGACGGCTGCTCGTCGGTGCTGATGCCGACTGGCGCGCGGAACTCGACGCCGTAGGCGCGGGCGAAGTACTGGAAGGCGTCGTGGCCGGTGATGACCTTGCGTTTGTCGGGCGCGATCGTGGCGATCTGGCCGCGCACCCAGTCGTCGAGTTCGGCGAGGCGGCGGTCGTAGGCGATGGCACGCTCGCGGTAGTAGGCGGCGTTGGCCGGGTCGGCGATAGTCAGTCCGGCCGCGATGTTGCGGACGTAGAGGCGGGCGCCAGCGACGTCCTGCCAGGCGTGCGGATCGGGCACGGCGCGCGGCGCGCGCATCGGCCGGCGGGTGCCGACCGGCTTGTCGTCCTCCTCGGCCCGGGTCAGGGCGTTGCCGAGGCCATCGGTCGCCACGACCCGGGTGCCCGTGAACGACGCCGAGCGTGCCAGGCGATCGGCCCACGATTCGAAGCCCAGCCCGTTGATCACCAGCAGGCGCGCGGCGGTCATGGTGCGCGCGTCGGCCGGCGTGGGCTGATAGGCGTGGGTGTCGAGGTCGGGGCCCACGATGGTGGTCAGCGCGATGCGGTCGCCGCCGACGTTGGCCACGAGATCGCCGAGGATCGTGAAGGTGGCGATGACTGGCGTTTTTTGTTGTGCCGAGGCGCCCGGCGGCAGGACCGCGAAGGCCGCCGCGGCGCCGGTAGTGGTGAATGCGCGTCGCGAGAGATGCATCGTTGACCCTCCATGTGTCGCGAAGATATGTTATGTTATAACATTACGTCAAGCGTCGCGACGCCATCTCTTGCCGCGACCCGCGTCCATTGTCGGCCGAGGGCCGTCCACGCCATCATCCCGAGCTTCGGGCCGCTTGCGGTCCCCTATGCAGGGTCCCGGATTCGTCGAGGCTTTGCGAGATGCCGCCACCGAGCCGAGGTCCTGCAAGCGGCCCGGAGCCCGGGATGACGCCGGAGCGCTATCGCTGACCTGCGTCGAGATGTGTGAATGCGGTAGCCCGAAGCGGCGGGAACTCGAGAGCCCGTTTCACCCTAAACCAGCGCCGATGGGGGTGACCGGCGATCGTCGCGCAGCCGTCCGGACAGCCGCGACCAGCGGGCGCCATCCGGCGTCGCGACACGGGACGCGATCACGGGCCGTCCGCATCTCGATGCCACTGCTCGCCACACGCGTGGCGGTCTCCCACCCGGTCCCCGACACGGCCGCGTCGATCACGGGTCAACCTCCGCGGCTTCGGCGGCCTTCATCGATGCCATCGACCACGGCACCGCGTCCGACGGGATGTCCCGCGAAGCCAGCCCCGCGTTCCGTCGGCGGCTTTTTCCACCGTTGCCTTCGCCCGTCGTCTCGACTTCGCAACGGTCCCGTGAAACCCTGATCGTCCTTTCGACGGGCACGACGATGAGCCGCGACGACGATGCCTTCCCCACCGCTGCGTTGGCCGCGCCGCCGACCCGTCGGGGCGTGCTGGCGATGGCTGGCCCGCTCGCCGCGTCGTTGCTGGCGGCGCAGGCAGCCCTGGCGCAGGCCACCGGAGCGCGCCGCACGGTGCCGATTCCGGTCGATGTCGCGGCCCTGGCGCGCCTGACGATCGCCGCCGCACGCACCGCGCCCGCCCGCGAGGAACCCGACGATCCCGAATCAGCGACCGCGCGGCTGGATCGCATCTTCGCCGACGCGGCGCGGCGCTGGGAGGCGGCGCCCTCCAGTGCGGCGGCGCGTGCCTTGCGCCAGGGTCTCGACGACATCGCGCGCACCGGCGATCCGACCTAGCAGCCTGTCGGACTTAAAGCATCGTGGGGGATGGTCGGGGATTCCCACGGGAATCGCGTCCGTATAGAATCGTGGGACGGCTTTGCGAAGGAGCGCCCCGCGATGAGCAACTTCCGCCCGACGGACCGCGAGACCAGCTA
>CAMDVZ010000467.1 GCA_945878895.1 Caenispirillum bisanense
CCTTCTCGTTGTCCGGGAGCGCGCCACTCCAGTGGCGCTCATGGGCGGTCGCGCGAGTGGCAGAATCGCGGAGAACCAATGCACGAAGAGCACCAGTGGACTGGCGCGCTCCCGGCAACGGCGGCGGCCAGCGGCAGCAGTCCGCGGTCCCACCTTGCGCGGTCTCGCTCGCCGGGCCAGCCTGTGCGCCACCGCGTTCCCGAGGATCACCACCATGGCCAACGACACGACCGCCGCCCCGCCGCCCGACCTGACGATGGGCATCCTGCAACGCCGCCGCGTCGAGGCGGAAATCATCAAGCCGATCTACGAGGAGATGAAGGTCGCGTTCGGGGTCGAGGCGGCCCAGCGCGTGCTCGGCACCGCCATCCGCAAGGCCGCCATCGAGGCCGGTCGCCAGTTCGCCGCGCAAGAGAAAAACGGCACCTCGATCGCCACCTTCGCCGCCATCCAGCCGCTGTGGCAACGCGAGGACGCGCTACGCATCGAGCCGGTCAAGCAAGACGAGACGACGCTGGAGTTCAACGTGCGGCGCTGCCGCTACGCCGAGATGTATCACGGCATGGGGCTGAGCGAGATCGGCCACCTGCTGTCGTGCGAGCGCGACGCCACCTTCATCGACGGCTACGATCCGCGCATGGAGTTCTCGCGCACCCAGACCATCATGGGCGGCGCCTCGCATTGCGATTTCAAATACCGCATGCGCTGCGAAAGCGAGACGCCAAAGGGCGGCTGAGGCGGAACCCCGTGCGACCCTCTGATTGAAGGGCAGATGCTTGCCGTTTCGGTCGGCGCGGTATGCTCCATCTCCCCGATTCGCCATCCGAACCGTCGCGCCGAATGGCGCTTGAGCCCGGCGCCGCCGGACGGCACTCTGGCTCGTCGGCGGGGGAGTCGGCGGGGGAGCTTTCCGGTATGCCCAAGGTGAGCGAGTTGCTGGCGTCTGTGGCGGCGCGCCTGTCGGCCGCCGGGCTCGAAAGCGGTCGGCTGGAGGCGCGGCTGCTGGTCGGCGACGCCACCGCCTTGTCGATCGAACAGCTGGTCGCCCATCCCGAACGGGAGGTCGACGACGGCGGCGTGCTGGCGCGCATCGAGCGGCTGACCAAGCGCCGGCTGGCGCGCGAGCCGATGTCGCAGATCCTGGGCCAGCGCGAGTTTTGGAGTCTCACCTTCAAAGTTACGCCCGACGTGCTGACGCCGCGTCCCGACAGCGAGACCCTGGTCGAAGCCGCGCTGGCGGCGCTGGTGGATCGCACGCGGCCGTGGCGGATTCTCGACCTCGGCGTCGGCTCGGGCTGCCTGCTGCTGTCGTTGCTGCACGAACTGCCCAACGCCACGGGGATCGGGATCGACCGCAGCGAGCGGGCGTTGGCGGTGGCGCGCGCGAATGCCGAGACGCTCGGCCTCGCGGGCCGTGCGGTGCTGCAGCTCGGCGACTGGGGGCAGGGTATCGAGGAGCAGTTCGATCTGGTAGTCTCCAATCCGCCCTATATTCCCAGCGACGACATCGAGACGCTCGACCCCGAAGTATCCGAGCACGAGCCGTGGCTGGCGCTCGACGGTGGCCTCGACGGTCTCGACGCCTATCGCCGCCTCGCCGGGCAGTTGCCGGTGCTGGCCCGCGAGGGCGGCTGGGCATTGCTGGAAGTCGGTGTCGACCAGGCCCAGATCGTGGCCCGGCTGGTACGGGCAGCCGGTTTCAAGATCGAGCGCATCCGGGCCGACCTCGGCGGCATCGAACGGGTGGTGGTCGCCAGGCGGCCGTGAGTCCGGAAGGACGCTGGTCGCGGCGGCCCGGTGTCGTCGGTCCCGTGGTCGTTCGACGTGACCAGCATGGCGGTCAGGCGGGACTCCGCGAGGTCCGGCGCGTTGCGGTCGAATTTGGCCTTCGGCCCGTACCGACATGAAAAGGCTGGGAAACCGTCCGTCTGGCGGTGTCCGAACCGGCTGGATCGGGGGCCGACGGGCGTGGCGCGGGCCGGCGGTGGTTCGGAATGGTCGCGGGGCGAGACAGATAATTTCATTGGCAAACGGCGCCGGACCCGCTAGGTTGTTCATATCCCGCAAGGACATAGGGCGCGCCGGACAATTCGGCGCGACAGTTCTCGCGATGTAAGCCCGCGAAAACGCACCGCCACGGCGGCTTTTTTCGACATAGACAAAGCGTTTCGCGGCCGACCACGGCAGATCGAATGAGACCGAATCAGCAGCATCGGCAGCAGCGGCAGCGCGGCCGCAACAACGGCAACACCAGTGGTGGTGGCGGGGGCGGCGGCGGCGGTGGGGGCAAACAGAAGTTTCCCAGCCGCAACCAGACTTTCGACAGCAACGGCCCCGACGTCCGGGTCCGCGGCACCGCCCACCAGATCTACGAGAAGTACATGATGCTGGCGCGCGAGGCGACCGCCTCGGGCGACCGGATTCTGGCCGAATCCTGCTATCAGTTCGCCGAGCACTATTTCCGCGTCATCGCTGCCCAGGGCGGCATCGTGCGGCCCAGTTTCGATCGCATGTGGGACGACCAGGAAGGCGGCGACGAGAACGCCCAGGGCGAGAATCAGCCCCAGGGCGAGGGCGAGTTCGCCCCCGACGGCAACCAGGGCGGTGGCGAGCGCGGCAACTACCAGGGTGGCCAGGGCGGCGAGCGGGGCAACTATCAGGGCGGACAGGGCGGCGACCGGAGCAATTACCAGGGTGGCCAGGGCGGCGACCGGGGCAATTACCAAGGTGGTCAGAACGGCGAGCGCGGCGAGTACCAGGGCGGCCAGAGCGGCGAGCGTGGCGCCTTCCAGAGTGGCGAGCGGCGCGAGCGGGGCAACCACCAGGGCGGACAACAAGGCGACCGGCGCGAGCGCGGCGGCCGCTTCGAGGAACGCTACGAGCGCCGCAACGACCAGAACGGCCAGCAACGCAACGACCGTCGCCAGGCCGAAGGCGGCTACGACGACCCCGAGCAGCAGCCGACGCCGATCCAGTATCCGCCGCGTGTGCAGCAACTGGCCGACGATCCGGCCTTCGCCGACCAGCCCCAGGTCGACGGCGTGCCCTTCAATGGCAGCGCCGTGACCGGCCCGGACGGCCAGGCGGCCCCCGCCGACGCCGCGCCGGCCGGCGGCGAGCCGGTCAACGGCGAAGGCGAGCGCGGCGAGCGGCCGTTCCGGCCCCGTCATCCCCATTTCCGCCGGTTTCGCGGCCAGCGTCGCGACGGCGGTGTCGAACCGGGTGCCGACGGCGCCCCGGCGCCGGCCGCCGCTCCGGCTGGCGAACCCAAGGAATAGCACGCGATCGCTTGATCGGTTTCCGGCACGCCGGAAACGCCCGGCGGGCCCTGGCGTTCCGGCGGCGAGCCGGTCGGAGGCGCGAGCATCGGGCGCGTGGCGTCGCCTCGACGCTGCGGCACGTCTGGCCTTCCGTCGCGGCCAAGGCATCCACGCATCCGGTTTCGGTACGAAGCTCGTGTCTTGCG
>CAMDVZ010000468.1 GCA_945878895.1 Caenispirillum bisanense
CTCGACGTGGCGCGCGCCGCCGCCGAGGCCGCCAGCGAACGCCTCGCCGACGCCATCGCCTCGCTGCCCAACGGGTTCGTGCTGTTCGACGCCGACGACAGGCTGATCGTCGCCAACGACCGGATGCGCGAATTCTATCCCTCGGTCGCCGACATCACGGTGCCCGGCGCCAGCGCGCGCGAACTGGCCGAGGCGCTGGCGCGGCGGGGTGCGGTCTCGACCGGCGGTCTCGGCGTCGAGGAATGGGTCGACGCACGCCTGGCCGCGCGGCGGACTCCCGGCGGGCCGGTCGAGACGCGCCTGCCCGATGGCCGCTGGCTGATGGTCGGCGAGCAGCGCACGCGCGAGGGCGGCATCGCCGGCGTCTACACCGACATCACCGAACTGAAGGCGCGCGAGGCGGCGCTGGAGGCGGCGAACGCCGGGATCGCGGCCGGTCGCGCCATGCTGCAAACCATCGTCGACAACATGACCGACGTGGTGATCCTGTACGAGCCCGACGGGCGCTGGTCGTTCGTCAACGCGCGGTTGTTCGATCTGCACGGCACGACCGTCGAAGCGCTGAAGCAGCTGCCGACGCTGCGCGATCTCGTTCGCTTCCAGGTCCGCAGGGGCGATCTCGGCCCCGTCCCCGCCGACATCGAGGCCGACGTGGACCGGCGGATCGCGGAGATCCACGCCGGCCTCGCGCCCTATCAGCGGCGCCTCGGGTCGGGCCGCGACGTCGAGTTCCGCTGGGTTCGCCTGCCCGGCGGCGCCCTGCTGTCGGTCCACCGCGACATCACCGAGCTCAAGCGCCGCGAGGCCGAGATCGAACGTGCCCGCGACGAGGCCGAAGCCGCCAACCGCGCCAAGACGACCTTCCTTGCCACCATGAGCCACGAGATCAGGACGCCGATGAACGGCGTGCTCGGCATGATGGACGTGCTGGAGGCCGAGATCGACGGCGTCGATCCGGTCGCGCGGCGGCGCACGCTGGCGACCATGCGCGAGTCGGCGGGCACCTTGCTGCGCATCATCGACGACATCCTCGATTTCTCCAAGATCGAGGCCGGCGGCCTCGAACTGGAGGCGGCCGAGTTCTCGCTCTCGCGTCTGGTCGAGGGCGCCGTCGAGGCGATGCGACCGCAAGGTGCCCGCAAGCGGCTGGATCTGGTCGCCGCGGTGGCGCCCGGCTCGGCAGACGCGCTGGTCGGCGACGCCGAGCGGCTGCGCCAGATCGTCTTCAACCTGCTCGGCAACGCGGTGAAATTCACCGAGCGCGGCGGCGTCATGCTGAAGGCGCGCACCGAACCGCTGGGCGAGGCGCGCACCCGCGTGATCCTGTCGGTCGAGGATACCGGCGTCGGCATGACCGAAGCCGAGATGGCGCGCCTGTTCGAACCCTTCGCCCAGGCCGACAGCTCCACCACGCGGCGCTACGGCGGCACCGGTCTCGGCCTCTCGATCGTGCGGCGTCTGGCGCGCGCGATGGGCGGCGACGCCACGGTGGCGAGCATCGCAGGTGCCGGCTCGACCTTCACGGTCACGGTCGACCTGATGGCGGCGCCGGAGCCGAAAGCGGCGGGCGCCGGGATGGCCGCTTCGTTGCCTGCCGTCTCCTCCCTTCGAGCCCGGACCCCGACCCTCCCGCGCGAGGGCCGGGGAAGCGACGACGCGAGGACGGCGACGACCACCGCCGACGCCGTCCTGGTGGTCGACGACCATCCCGTCAACCGCGAGGTGCTGACGCGGCAGCTGGAGATTCTCGGCATCGCGGCCGACACCGCCGTCGATGGCCACGACGGGCTGGCGACGTGGCGGCGCGGCGCCTACGCGCTGGTGCTGGCCGACGTCCACATGCCGGGCCTCGACGGCTTCGGCATGACCGCCGCCATCCGCGCCCTGGAGGCCGGCGAAGCCCGCCCGCGCACGCCCATCGTGGCGGTCACCGCCAACGCCATGGCCGGCGAGGACGAGCGTTGCCGGGCGGCCGGCATGGATGGCTATCTCGCCAAACCGGTCTCGCTCGACCGCCTGCGCGCGACGCTGGCGGCCTGGCTGCCGGCCGAGCGGTCGCCGGCGCCCGCCGCGACACCACCGGCAGGCGACGCGCCGGGCCACGCCGCGGAGGCGTCGCCCGGGGACGCGGGCGGGCAACTGGCCGTCCTCGACCGTTCGGTGCTGCAAGCCTTCTACGGCGACGACGTAGCGGCCATCGCGGACCTGCACGCGCGCTTCCTCGACACCGCACGGGCGGCCCGCGTCGAGATCGGAACGGCGCTGGCGGCCCGCGACGCGAGCCTCGCCGCGACCATCGCCCACCGGCTCAAGGGCTCGGCCCTGGCGATCGGCGCGCAGGCCACCGCCGACGCCGCCGACCGGCTGGAGCGGGCCGGCAAGGCGGGCGACGTGGCCGGCTGTGAAGCGGCGCTGGCGGCCCTGGTGACCGCCGTGACCGACGCGGCGCGCGAGATCGCCGCCGATGGACGCCTCGCGGACACGAAAAAGCCCGCGTGAACGCGGGCTTGTCCGACGGTCCGGGGACGAGATTCAGGCGGCGATCTTGGCGTCGCGGCGGACCTTGGCGGCCACGACGCGGCGCTTGAGCGCCTGCATCTCGGGCGTCAGCTTGGTGTTGCCGCGGCCCAGCAAATAGGAGTCGATGCCGCCATTGTGCTCGATGGTGCGGATGGCGCGCGGCGTCAGGCGCAGCGAGATCGAATGGCCCAGGATGTCCGACAGCACCGAGGAATCCTGCAGGTTGGGCAGGAAACGGCGCTTGGTCTTGTTGTTGGCGTGGCTCACGTTGTGGCCCACCATCACGCTCTTGCCGGAGAGCTCGCAGCGACGGGTCATGGCGTTTCCTCGTATTCCGGGCCGCGCCGACGGGCGCGAAAATGAAAGTCCGGCCATGACGGCCGGAGCGGCGATTCTTGTATGCGGGCGCGGGACCGGGGTCAAGCGGTCAGGATGCGACGAAAACAGCCCCGCGGCAGGGCGGACCCACGGGCGCCGGGATACAGCCGATAGTCCCGTTTCCCGATCCCTGCTGCCTGGTGCCACCCGATTCACGCATCTCGCGGTCACGGAAAAAAGTGTGTGTTTTAAGGGCAGCGACAGACCACCACGTTGAAGCCATTCTGCTGCTCGCACTTGCACAGGCGGGACCTGCCGTCGGGGCAGCTGGCCCAGGCCGTGCCGGCGTAACCCACGACGACGAAGACAATGGCCGCGAATTTCATCATGTCGGTTCCTCCGCGATCGGGTCGAACGGCACCGAGAGTGCGGGCCGAAACGCCGGGGCTGTCAAGGCACCCTCGTCTCGCGCCCTTACCCCCCATCATTTTTCCAAGCTGCCCAGAGTGGTGGTGGCGGGACGAGGCGCTGAAGGCAGAACTGGATGCGCCGCAGACCGCGCTTGAACCACGAGGTCAGGCTGCGCGCGACGTTCCTGCGTTGCGCGCTCGGCTCTTTTTTTCGGCGG
>CAMDVZ010000469.1 GCA_945878895.1 Caenispirillum bisanense
CCGGTCATCGGGTCGATGAGCATGCTGGGCGTGCCCCTGCTCAGCATCGCCTCATCGGTCGTCCTGCTGGGCGAGACGATCACCGCACCGCTGGCCATCGGTACCGCCCTGGTGATTGCGGGTATCGCCATCGTGATTTTCGACCGTAGGCCTGTTTGATTGTCGCCTAACGGTTGCTAAACACGTTATCATGTCCCTCTAAAGTGGCATTAGGGGAAAATGACATGTCGAAAGTTGCTACAAAAGCATCCGCAGTAGAAAGGCAGCCTTCACGCGTCGATGCGGATGAACCGACTTGGCTTAAGATCTTACGTCTGGCCCCTCCATTTCTGTGGTTTCTACTGGCGGTCGTTGCGTTCGCGTTCCTTTACCCGACCGCGCATACACTGCTGGGAGGTGGCGCGATCAACAAAGTCTCGATTGGAATCATCCAAGTAGAATTGGCCAACGTTCCTGTCAGGAAGGACATCGACGCTGTTCAGAGAGCGAAAGACGAACTATCAATCGACCCGGTCGAGAGAAAAAAGATCGTCGATGAATTTGGGCGATTAGCCAACAAGACTAGGGGTGCCACGGTCCTCTGGGTCGACGACCAACATCCTTACCAAAACGTTCGGGAAAGGCGGGTCCTTATCGCGGCGGGAATGACGGTAGACTTAGCGAAATCGACAAAAGAAGCGATGGAGTGGTTACAGCGAGCTAAGTACGACATCGTCATTACGGATGCCTCGCGACCAGACGAATTGGAGAATCCAAAAGCGGAATGCCAGCCTGGTTCGGCTATCCAGAATGCCGGATGCGCTCTTCTCGGCATAGTTGGACGTTGCTACGAATTGCAGAGTGATGATCCCGACTGCGTCGTGATGCGCCGCCAACCTGGCGCAAGAGCACCGAAGATGATTGTCTACGCTGGAGGTTATGACCCGGCCTCCGGCACACCTGCCTTCGCGATGGGAATGACCAATCGGTCCGATCAGCTGTTCCGGCTAGTCCTGCAAACGATGAACGACCGCGATATCTGACTTGGATATCTATGTTGCAGTACCGACCGTTGACAGCCTGCGACCGCCTCCCGCATATGCGGACGGTACGGTCCTTGCACGGAACGAGGGTATGGCAAACAAAGTTTACAAAGACGCGAAGTCGGCGCTCGACGGCGTGCTGCATGACGGCATGATGGTGATGTGCGGCGGCTTCGGCCTGGTCGGCATTCCCGACAAGCTGATTCGTGCCATGCGCGACGCGGGCGTCAAAAACCTGACATGTGTCAGCAACAACGCCGGCATCGACGGCGCGGGCCTCGGCCTGCTGCTCGAGGCCGGCCAGGTGAAGAAGATGATCTCGTCCTACGTCGGCGAGAACAAGACCTTCGCCAAGCTCTACCTCGAGGGCAAGCTGGAGATTGAATTCAATCCGCAGGGCACGCTGGCGGAGCGCTGCCGCGCCGGCGGCGCCGGCATCCCGGCCTTCTACACCAAGACCGGCGTCGGCACCGAAGTGGCCAAGGGCAAGGAGACGAAGGTCTTCGACGGCCAGGAATATGTCATGGAGCGCGGACTGGTCGGCGACGTGGCGCTGGTCAAGGCCTGGAAGGGCGACACCTCGGGCAACCTCGTCTACCGGAAGGCCGCGCGGAATTTCAATCCGATGATGGCGACGGCGGCCAAGATCTGCGTCGCCGAGGTCGAGGAGCTGGTGCCGGTAGGTGCCCTCGATCCCGACCACATCCATACCTCAGGCATTTTCATCAATCGCATCCTCTGCGGTGCGCCCTACGACAAGCAGATCGAGCAGCGCACCATTCGCAAGGCTTAGGAGAGTCTGACATGGCCTGGACCCGCGAACAGATGGCGGCACGCGCTGCCAAGGAATTGAAGGACGGCTACTACGTCAACCTCGGCATCGGCATTCCGACCCTGGTGTCGAACTACGTGCCCGAGGATGTCGACATCACGCTGCAAAGCGAGAACGGCATGCTGGGCGTCGGCCCCTTCCCGCTCGACAACGAGGTCGACGCCGACATCATCAATGCCGGCCAGCAGTCCGTGACCGAGCAGAAGGGCACGTCCTACTTCTCGTCGGCCGACAGCTTCGCCATGGTGCGCGGCGGCCATATCGACCTTTCCATCCTGGGCGCCATGGAAGTGGCAGAGAACGGCGACCTCGCCAACTGGATGATCCCGGGCAAGATGGTGAAGGGCATGGGCGGCGCGATGGATCTCGTCGCGGGTGTCCGGCGCGTCATCGTCACCATGGAGCATGTCTCCAAGGACGGCGCTTCCAAGCTCCTGAAGGAATGCTCCCTGCCGCTCACCGGCCGCCGCGTGGTCGACATGGTGATCTCGGAACTCGGCGTCTTCGCCATCGACAAGACGGGCGATGGCGGCGTCACGCTGGTCGAACTCGCCGACGGCGTCACCGTCGACGAGGTCAAGGCCAAGACCAAGGCCAAGCTCTCGATCGACGCCGCCTTGAAGGTCGCCTAGGGCCGACAATTTGGGCAAGCCGACGAGAAGAGCCCTCCTGCCATTGCTGGCGGGGCTCGGCTTGTCGCACGAGACCTTCGCGCAGCCGCGCTCGTGGCTTCCCGGGTTACAACTTTACACAGTCAGGGACCCTCTCGCGGCTGACCCTGACGGCACGCTGCGACGGGTCGCGGACACAGGTTATCGCGAAGTCGAGCTCGCCGGTCTGGCGGGCATGACGGCCACCGCATTCCAGGAAAAGTTGAAGCGTCACGGGCTCGCCGTACCGTCGATCCATGCCGGCTACGACGACCTGCGCGGAAACCTCGACGGGGTTTTTCGTGAAGCCCAAACCTTTGGCGCGAGCTTCGTCGTCTGCCCGTCGGTCGACGCCGAGGAGCGCCGCACGGCCGACGACTGGAAGCGGGTCTGCCGGACGCTGGCCGGGGCTGGTCGAGCCGCGCGTCGCCATGGCCTCGCGCTCGCCTATCACAATCACGACTACGAGTTCGTGCCCTTTGCCGACGGCGCCACGCCGTTCGATCTGCTGCTGCGGGAAACCGACCCTGAAGACGTCAAGCTCGAGCTCGATGTCTATTGGGTTGCCAGGGGCGGACTCGATCCCGTCCGCTGCCTCAGGGACAACGCCGCGAGGATCGCGCTCGCGCACCTGAAGGACCTTGGGCAAAGCGGCGCGACCGTCGAGCTGGGCACCGGCGTGCTGGCCATGGAGCCGATCGTTCGCACGGCGCTGGCGATCGGCGCCAGGCATCTGTTCGTCGAGCAGGACGATTCGGCCGATCCCCTGCGGAGTATCGCCATCAGCCGGCGGTTCCTCGAAGGACTGCCCGCCGACGTCAGGCCGCGTTAGCTACCACTTGGCCTCTACCATTTGGCAAGGAATTTCCGGAGCGGCTCGGCGCCGGGATTGCTGAACTTGCGATCGAGCGCGATCGCCTTGGCCGTGGCGCCCTGGCCGTAATAGAGCGCGTTCCAGTCGC
>CAMDVZ010000470.1 GCA_945878895.1 Caenispirillum bisanense
CCGGGCAACCGACCCAGAAGCTCCTGGCCGATCGCCGCGGCGATCCGTTGAATCCCGCCCATTCGAAAATCTCCGCCGGTTCTGAAGGCGGACTCCTCGAATCACATTCCGATTCCTCGAGGCAAGGATTTTCTGATAGGTGGCAAGGATGCCGATGCACGGAGATGGGGATCCCGCCGATCGCGTCGGGCGGCCGTCAGCGGCCTGCGTCGGCGCGGACCATGTCGGCGCACTTCTCGCCGATCATGATGGAGGGCGCGTTGGTGTTGCCCGCGACGATCGAGGGCATGATCGAGGCGTCCGCGACGCGCAGATTGCCGACGCCATGGACGCGCAGCCGCGGATCGACGACCGCGTCGACCTCGCGGCCCATCCGGCAGGTGCCGACGGGATGCAGGTTCGACACGCCGCGCGCCCGGATGTCGGCTTTCAGCTCCGCCTCCCCGGTGACATGGGGTCCCGGCAGTATCTCCTCGGCGACGAAGGGCTTGAGCGCCGGCTGGGCCGCGATCTCGCGGCAGATCCGCATGCCATGCAGCAGCGCCTCGAAATCGTAGGAACTGCGGAGGAAGTTGAACCGGATCTCGGGCGCGGCCAGCGGGTCGTTGCTCTTCAGCCGCACGGTGCCGCGCCCGTCGGGCTTCAGATGCACGGGGCTGAGGCCGAAGGCCGAGAAGGGCTGCGGCACGATGCCGGTGCGCGAGCGGTCCTTGATCGCCCAGTTGAACATGTTGATCTGCAGATCGGGCCGCTCCAGCCGCTTGTCGCTGCGGATCAGAGCGCCCACGAACAGGCCCATGCTCGACAGCGGCCCGGTGCGGCCAAACGCGTACTGCACCGCCGCCTTGATCCGGTGCGACAGCTTGTTGGCGAGGTCGTTCATCGTGACGGGCTGCGTGCAGCGATAGGCGATGTAGGTGTTGAAATGGTCGTGCAGGTGCGAGCCGACGCCCGGCATGTCGCGCACCACCTCGACGCCATGCTGGCGCAGATGGTCGCCCGGTCCCAGGCCCGACAGCATCAGCAATTGCGGCGAGCCATAGACGCCGCCCGACACGATCACCTCGCGGGTCGCGCGCGCGGTCAGGAGTCCGGCGGCCGTGCGGTATTCGACGCCGGTCGCGACGCCCTTCCCGATCAGCACCCGCGTGGCATGCGCCCCGGTGACGACGACGAGATTCTTCCGCCCCTTCGCGCTACCCAGATAAGCCTTGGCGCTCGACCAGCGCCGCGCGTTGCCGATGGTGGTCTGGTAGTAGCCAACGCCTTCCTGGGTGGCGCCGTTGAAATCGGGGTTGGCCGGAATGCCGGCCTGCACGGCCGCCTCGTGCATCGCCGTCGCCAGCGTCGGCTTCCAGCGATGGTCGGTAACCTTGAGCGGTCCGCCGACCCCGTGGAACGCGCTCTCGCCGCGCTCCTGGTCCTCGGCTTTCCTGAAATAGGGCAGCACCGAATCGTAGTCCCAGCCTTCGCAACCGCGCTGGCGCCATTCGTCGTAGTCGGCGGCGTTGCCGCGCATGTAGACCATGCCGTTGATCGAACTGGTGCCGCCCAGCACCTTGCCGCGCGGCTGGTACATCGTGCGGCCGTTCAGCTCCGGCTCGGGCTCGCTGTCGAACATCCAGTTGACACGCGGGTTGTTGAACGTCTTGTGGTAACCCAGCGGCACGTGGATCCAGGGGTAGGTGTCGCGCGGCCCGGCTTCCAGCAGCAGCACGCGGAACCGCGCGTCCTCGCTCAGCCGCGCGGCGATGGCGCAACCGGCCGAACCGGCACCGGTCACGATGTAGTCGTACACGTTCTCGCCCTGCACCGCGTTCTCCCGTGGATGGCCGCCGAGGGACGATCATCGGCCGTCGCGCGCCACTCGTCCACGTGCCGGTTTCGCCGGTCAAGACGCGACCGCCGGACGCCGCGGTCCGTCAGTCGGCCGCCTTGTCGGGATTCAGCAGGTCGTAGCTGCGCTGCTGATAGGCCGCCATGTAGTCGGTGTAGTACGTCGTCGGGTACTTCGGCGGCCGATCCGGTCCGACAGTGGTGGGCACCGCGGCCACCGGGCAGTCGATGTTGCCGTCGCAGAAGAAAACAACCGCGTAGCGTTCGCGCCCGCTGCGGTTGATGGCGCGATGGGGCGTCGCGAGAAACCGGTCGTTGGTCCAGCGCTGCAGCATCTGGCCGCCATTGACGACATAGGCGTCGGCGATGTCGGGCGCGTCGATCCACTTGCCGCCCTGGGTGCGGATCGAGAGCCCGGGCACGTCGTTGGGCGCCAGCAACGTCAGAAAGCTCGTGTCGGTGTGCGGGGCGATGCCGAACTCGTCTGCCGCCGCGCCGTCCTGCGGCGGATAGTGCGACAGGCGCAGCTTGTACTGGGACTCGCGGAATGGCTCGTCGAAGAAGGTGGCCGGCAGGTCGAGGGCGCGCGCGTAGAGCGGCACCAGCCTCTGGACCAGATGCTCCATGGCGTCGGCGTAGGCGACGATGGTTTCGCGGAATCCGGGCAGGTCGGCCGGCCAGCGATTGGCGCCGCGGAACCGCCGGTCGGCCAACACGTCGGGATGATCGGGCGGCAGGTCCCGCGCGACGAACAGCGCTTCGTTGAGATTGGGGCGGGTCACGGTCTGCACCGTCGACGTCCGCAGCGTGTCGCCCTTCATCGGCAGATAGCCGGCGCTGTGACGGTCGATCAGGATCGCCTTCTTCGCTTCCGGCGGCTGGGCATGGAACAGCGCCACCTGCCGGAACACCTCGCGGATCAGCGCCCGCGGCACGCCGTGATCGACGATGTAGTAGAAGCCGATCTCGGTCAGCGCGACGCGGATTTCGCCCGCCGCGCGCTCCAGCGCGCCGGGCTCGCCCGCTAGGTACGGACCGAGATCGACGACGGGAATGGTTTCGCCGCTTGCCATGACCGTTGCTCCATCCTCGAAACGGCGCCCGCCCTCAGCCCCGCTTGGGCTGGTGGAACTCGTAGGGCGGGTAGTCCTTGGTTATGTCGGAGACCACCTCGATCATCGCCGGCACGTTGGCCGCCAGCGCCTCGCGCAACGCGACCCGCAACTCCTCGGCGGTCTCGACCCGCCAAGCCGCCACGCCGAAGGCGCGCGCGTAGGCGAGAAAGTCGGGATTGGTCAGCACCGATCCGGAATGTCGCCCGTCGTAGAAACGTTGCTGGTCGCGCAGCACGTTGCCGTAGGCGGCGTTGTTCACCACCACGGTGACGAGGTTGATGCCGAACTGCATCGCTGTGGCCAGATCCGAGCCGCCGAACAGGAACCCGCCATCGCCGGTGATCGATATCACCGCGCGGTCGGGATTGGCGGCCTTGACGCCGAGCGCGGTGGGAAAGCCGTAGCCGAGCGTGCCGGAGAACCCCGACGTGATCAGGCCGCGCGGCTGGTGGACGGGATAGCCGTACCAGGCGATGTAGGCGACTTGCGTCACCTCGTCGACCAGGATGCC
>CAMDVZ010000471.1 GCA_945878895.1 Caenispirillum bisanense
CGATTTTCGAAAGCCATCCGCTGGAGCGCCGCTTCCGCGACATCCATACCGTCACCCAGCAACTGCAGGGGCGGCTCTCGCACTTCGAGACCGTCGGCGCCTGGATGATGGACGTCGACACCGATCTCACCTTCGTCTGAGGAGACCTCCCATGCCGCTCGGCGCCCTGCAGCACTACACGATCGAACCGTCCAACCTGAAGAAGACCGTGAAATTCTACTGCGAGGTGCTGGGCCTCGAGGACGGCGACCGTCCGCCGCTCGGCTTCCCCGGCAACTGGCTCTATTCCGGCGGCGTCGCCACCGTGCACATCCTGGGACCACGCAAGCCGCGCGAGGGCATCATCGTGCGCGGCACCAAGAAGAAGTTCAAGGACACCGGCCGCTTCGACCATATCGCTTTCGCCGGCACCGACATCGACGGCGTGCGCAAGAAGCTGAAGGCCAAGAAGGTGAAGTTCCGCGAGCAGACCATCCCGCGCACCGGTGGCCAGCAGATCTTCCTCTACGATCCCGACGGCGTCGGCGTGGAGATCAACTTCCCGCCACCCGACGCGAAGTAAACGGCGTGCTGCTCTCGATCGACATCCAGGCGGTCGAGCCACTGGCCGATGGCGCCGCTTTCGGCGCGGCCGGCGCCTATGAACGCGTCATCGGCACCGCGAAGGGTGAGGTCGATCCGGCCGATCCCGCCAACAAGGGCATCGCCCTGATCGACAAAGCGCCACGCAACGCGCGCGGCATGGTCGAATACACGATGGATTTCTTCGTCCTGCGGCCCAAGGATCCCGCCAAGGGCAACGGCCGCATCCTCTACGAGGTCAACAATCGCGGCCGCAAGATGCTGTTCGGCAACATCGCCGACGGCCCGCAGGGCGTGAACGACCCCAAGACCATGGCCGACTGCGGCAACGGCTTCCCGATGCGCATGGGATGGACGATCGTCTGGTCCGGCTGGGACCCCGACGCGCCGCGCGCCAATCTGGGTCTTGCGCTTACCGCGCCGGTGGCCACCGAAAATGGTCGACCCATCGTCCAATGGGTGCGGGATGAATTCGTCTCGGGCACGCGAGGCGGAGCCCTCGAGGCTTTCAAGCTTTCGTACGAGATGGCCTCGCAGGACGGCGCGAAACTCACCGTCCGCGAGCGTCAGGCAGATCCCCCGCAGGAAGTCGCGTGGACGTCGATTGACGCCAAGTCGGTCAAGCTCGCCGATGGCAAGCCGAAGCCCGGATACATCTACGAATTCACCTACCGGGGCACCAACCCGAAGGTGCAGGGACTGGGCTTCGCCGCGACCCGCGACTTCGTGAGCTGGCTGAAGCACGACCCGAAGGCTGGCGAGGTGACCGGCCGGCCTATCACGCATGCGCTCGCCATCGGTTTCTCGCAGGCCGGCCGCTATCTGCGGCACCACGTCTCGTATGGCTTCAATCGCGACGAGCAGGGCCGCACGGTGTTCGACGGCATCCATAGCCACATCGCCGGTGTCGGCCGCCTTTTCTTCAATACGCCGTTCGGCCAACCGGCGCGCACCAACACCCAACACGAGGACCACGACGCTCCCGAAGCCTGGTTCCCCTTCTCCACCGCCATGCTCGAGGACCCGGTCTCCCGATCGAAGGGCTCGGTGCTGCGCGGCGACGGCAGCGACCCGCTGCTGATCGAGACCAACACCTCGACCGAGTATTGGCAGAAGGGCGCCTCGCTGCTCACCACCGATCCGCTCGGCACGAAGGACGTGGCACTGCCGGCCAACAGCCGCGCCTACATGATCGCCGGCACCCAGCATGGCGGCCGCGCCGGAGCGACCGCCGACCCCGGTCCCAATGTCAATCCACGCAACCCGCACAATCCGATGCCGGCAGTACGCGCGCTGCTGGTGGCGCTCGACGAATGGGTTGTCTCGGGCCAGTTGCCGCCGCCCAGTCGCGTGCCGGCACTCTCGGACGGTACGCTGGTCGAGCCGGACAAGATCGGCTTCCCGGCCATCGAGGGCGCCGCCGTCGTGAAGCGGACGAATGTGGTCGGCCACCCTGCAGCCGGGTCTGAGCGGGCGTACCGCACGCTGGTCAGCCGCGTCGATCCGGACGGCAACGAAGTGGCAGGCATTCGCCTGCCGGACATCGCCGCGCCGCTCGCCGTCTATACCGGCTGGAACGAATACAAGGCGCCGTACCCGGTGGGCGAGATCGCCGACCGCGACGGCAGCTACTTCGCCTTCTCCGCCACCAGGATCGCCCAGCGCTACAGGAACCGCGCCGACTACGTCGCCCAGGTCCAGGACGCGGTGGACGCGCTGAAAAAGGACCGCCTGCTGCTGCAGGAAGATGCCGACAAGTATCTCGAGAAGGCACGCAACGAGAGTCGCGTGACCCCCTGATGGCCAAGCTCGACCGCAACGGCGTGAAGATCCACTACGAGGTCCACGGTGTCGGCCCCACACTTCTGCTGAGCCACGGCTACAGCTCGACCTGCCGCATGTGGGACGGCCAGATCGCCGCCCTCAAGGACCGCTACCAGGTCGTCGTCTGGGACTTCCGTGGCCATGGCGAGAGCGACTACCCGGCCGATCCGGCGCTCTATTCCGAGGCGCTGACGGTAGGCGACATGCTGGCCCTGCTCGACGCCGTGGGAGCCAAGAAGGCGATCGTGGCCGGCCTGTCGCTGGGCGGCTACATGTCGCTGGCCTTCCATGCCAGCCACCCCGACCGGGTGCGCGCCCTGATGCTGTTCGACACCGGTCCCGGCTTCAAGAAGGACGAGGCCCGGCTCAAGTGGAACGAGACGGCGCAAAAGCGCGCTGCCGACTTTGACGCGCGCGGCCTCGCGGCACTGAACACCAGCGATGAGGTCAAGCTGACGCGCCATCGCGACGCCACGGGCCTGGCCGGCGCGGCGCGTGGCATGCTTGCGCAGCAGAACGACCGCGTGATCCAATCGCTCGACAAGATCGCCGTACCGACCCTGGTGCTGGTCGGCGCCAACGATACGAACTTCCTTGCCGCCACCGATTACCTGGCGGCCAAGATCAAGGGGGCGGCCAAGGCGGTCGTGCCCGACGCGGGACATGCGGCGAACCTGCATCAGCCCGCGCTTTTCAATCAGGCAGTCGAGGTGTTCCTCGCCAAGCTGCCGGCAGTTTAGGGAGCAGGACCATGGGCAAGCGAATCGCAGTCGTCGGCGTCGGGGCATTGGGCGGTTATGTCGGCGGCTATCTCGCCAAGGCCGGCGAGGACGTGACCCTGATCGATTTCTGGCCGGAGAACATCGAGACCATCCGCAAGCGCGGCCTGGAGCTCGACGGCGTGACGCCGGAGGAGAAGTTCACCGTCACCGAAGCCAAGACCATGCACCTGACGGAGATCCAGGACCTCTCGCGCCAGAAGCCTATCGACATCGCCTTCGTGTCGATGAAGTCCTACGACACCGAATGGGCGACGGCGCTGA
>CAMDVZ010000472.1 GCA_945878895.1 Caenispirillum bisanense
CGATCCGCTCGCGCAGCCGCGGATGCTCCCGTAGTGCCGAGAGAAAGGCCTCGTCGCTGAGCGTCGTCGTCGCCATCGCGTCCTCCGGTCAAAATCCGAATCGCGATCTTACCCCGCACCGATCTGAATCGCACCCCGGACAAGCACAATCCGCCCCCTGGGCGCGGCGCGCGCGCTATACTGCGGCGATGTCCGAGCTGACGCCCGATCTCCTGCTGCGCGCCTATAGCGCCGGCATCTTCCCGATGGGCGAGACGCGCGAGGATCCGACTCTCTACTGGGTCGAACCCGACAAGCGCGGCATCATCGAGCTCGACGCGTTCCATCTGCCGCGACGCCTGGCGCGCACCGTGCGCAACGGCCCCTTCGAGGTCGATTGCGACCGCGATTTCGCGGCCGTGATCGCGGGCTGCGCGGCACCGCGGCCAGGCCATCCCGAGAGCTGGATCAACCGCACGATCGTCGAGCTCTACGGCACGCTGTTCGAGCAGGGCCATGTCCATACCGTCGAGTGTCGGCTGGGCGGCGAACTGGTCGGCGGACTCTATGGCGTGTCGATCGGGGCGGCATTCTTCGGCGAGAGCATGTTCGGCACGGCGCGCGATGCGAGCAAAGTGGCGTTGGCGCATCTGGTGGCGCGCCTGATCCGCGGCGGCTACGCCCTGCTCGATTGCCAGTTCGTCACCGATCACCTGCGCCAGTTCGGGACGATCGATCTGCCGCGCGCCGCCTACAGGCGTCGCCTCGCGGCCGCGGTGTCCGGGTCCGCCACCTTCTATCGCGAACTCGGAGGCTCCGACGTCTGCGCGACGTTGGCGCAGGCGACCACCCAGACGTCGTAGACGGAGTGGTCGAGCGCCGACAGAGCCGGTGAGGCCGCGAACATCCAGCCCGAGAAAAGCTTCTGCGCCGTCTGTCCGGGCTTCTGGTCGAGAATGGTCAGGAAGGCAACCGCGTCGGGCGGCACCTCGGGCGTGTTGACCAGACATTCGCTGGCCGTGACCTGCAACGTGCCGAACCGGACAGTCGTGCCCAACGGCACCTGCAACTCGCGCAACCGCGTCGTCACCTTGTCGAGGCCGCGCAGATTCACGACCCGCCGCTGGCCGGCCGGCGCCGCCGGTGGCAACTGCAACGCGCGGAACGCCTCCAGCGGCGGCAACGACAACGTCAGGCCTTCGCCGGGCCTGGGCACGACGGGCAGATCGGGTTGAGGCGGCCGGTCGACCGGGGCAGGCACGTCGCGGCTCTGCGCCATCGCGGCCGGCGCGGCGAACGAGACCAGCGCGGCGAAAGCGGCAAGCACGGAAGCGCGCATGGTGGGTCGCGTCATCGCGCCGACGCGGGCGCCTCGATCTCGTCGATCAGTTCCTGGAACGCCGCGCGCAGCTGCTTGCGATCGCAGCCCATCAACACGCCGTCCTCGACGGCGTCGGCGATCATCGTCCTGATCTCGTCGAAATTCTCGTTCAGCACCTTGATCTTCTCGGCGCACGACACGGGCTTGCCATCGGGCTGCAGCCAGACCGGCGCGTTCGATGTCGCCGCGGCCGGCATCTATTTCTTCTCCACCCCTGATACGCCGCCGAACATGAAGCGCGCGATCAGGTCGGCGAGCAGGATCGAGCCCTGGGTGCGGGTGATCTGGCTGCCGGCGCCGAGGAACTGGTTGCTGCTGCCGGGATCGAGCAGCACCGTCATGCCGCCCAGCAACGATTCGCTCACGATCCGCGCGGTGGTGTCGGCGGTCAGCACGGTGCCGTCCTGGATCTTCATCCGCACGACGGCGGTGTATTCCTTGTCGAGCTTCAGCGACACCACCGTGCCGATCTTGATGCCCGCCACCGTCACGTCGGCGCCGCGTTTGAGGCCGTCGACCTTGTCGAACTTGGCGACGACCTCGTAGCCGCTGGGGCCCGCACCGTCGGTGGTGGTGAAGGCGTAGACCACGAACACGACGGCCACGCAGAGCACCAGCGCCCCGATGATGGTCTCGACGATGTTGCGCGCCACGAGTTGATCTCCGGATCCGTTGAACCGATGTCAGTCTACACGCGAACGCCGCGGCGGAAAACGGCCGTCGCGAACGACGCCCTACTCCGGCTTCCACGCCTCGTAGTCGCCGGTCGCTTTCGCGCGCTGCCCCGCGCCGATGGCGCTGCCGCCCGGACGATACGCCGCCGGCGTGCCCGACAGATTGGGCTGGTGATCCAGCTGCCACGCATGCCGCGCCAGCCCGCCGACCGGTGGCGTCGCGTCGACGGTGTGATGCAGCCAGCCATGCCAGTCCGGCGGCACACGACTTGCCTCGACCGTTCCGTTGTAGACGACCCA
The DNA here is from genome assembly GCA_945878895.1 of Caenispirillum bisanense. Taxonomy (GTDB): domain Bacteria; phylum Pseudomonadota; class Alphaproteobacteria; order Reyranellales; family Reyranellaceae; genus CAMDVZ01. The sequence goes on from CAMDVZ010000472.1 coordinate 2,335, forward strand.
ACGCTTCTGGCGTCGGCCCGACGGCGTCGAGCGTTCGCGGTAGTAGCGATTGCCTTGCGAATCCGTGCCGACCGCTTCGCCCTTCAGCCAGGTGAACAGTCGCGTGCCAATCGTCATCGTCGCCAACTCCCGTCGTCGCGCGCTTGTATCGTTGCCGATGGCGCAACGCAACGCACCTCGCGTCGAGCCACATGCGTCGTCGCCGCCTCGTGTGTTGCGCATTTACATCATGTGGTGTTGCCGACGAGGCTTCACACAAAATAATGTTGCGCTTACAAGATTTTGTAATTTAAGATCGACACATGTCTAAATGTGCTCCGCAAATCGGAACGCGTGAGCAAGACAGATACAAGGACTGAAGCGGCGATGCGCATCGAACGACGCCACACACGGAACGGAGAGTCGCCATACGAGCGGCTTCCCTTCCGCATGGGCGCGTCGGGCATCCGCAATCCCGACGGCAGCATCGTGTTCGAGCAGCGCGAGGTTGGCGTTCCGTCGGACTGGTCGCAAGTCGCTTGCGACATCGTGGCCCAGAAATATTTTCGCCGCGCCGGCGTCCCGGTAGCGCTGACTCCGGTGCGCGAGGACGACGTGCCATCGTGGTTGTGGCGGCACGTGGCGGATGTCGAGGCGCTCGCGGCGCTGCCGGCGGATCGTCGCCATTGTGGCGAGACCGACACGCGCCGGGTCTTTCACCGTCTCGCGGGTACGTGGACCTATTGGGGCTGGAAGGCCGGCTATTTCGACGCCGAGGCGGACGCTCGCGCCTTCTACGACGAGATGTGCTTCATGCTCGCCGCCCAGATGGCGGCGCCGAATTCACCGCAATGGTTCAACACCGGCCTGCACTGGGCCTACGGCATCGACGGCCCCGGCCAGGGCCATCACTACGTCGACCACCGCACCGGTGAGCTGCATCGCAGCGAATCGGCGTACGAACGCCCGCAACCACACGCCTGTTTCATCCAGGGCGTCAGCGACGATCTGGTGAGCGACGGCGGCATCATGGACCTCTGGGTTCGTGAAGCGCGCCTCTTCAAGTACGGCTCCGGCACCGGCTCCAACTTCTCGCGAATCCGCGGCGAGAACGAGAA
>CAMDVZ010000473.1 GCA_945878895.1 Caenispirillum bisanense
GGAACACGGCTGACCATCAGGCTGGCGATCCCGACCAGAAACACGCCGCCGACCACCGGGTGGCGCAGCCATGCCGCGTCGACGTCCTGCGACAGGCTGAGCGTTAGCGGGATAAGCACCAGCAAAGCCCCCGCCGGCGCAGCCACCCCGGTGAAGAACGCGCCCGCCCATACCGGCGGCTTGATGTCGGACTGGAGCCCGGCGTTGAAGCGCGCCAGCCGCAGCGCGCTGCAGATCGGGAACATCAGCGTCACGACCCAGCCGATGCTGCCCGCCGCCTTCATGGTCGAGAGATACATCAGGAAAGCCGGCGCCACCCCGAAGGCGATCACGTCCGACAGCGAATCGAGCTCCGCCCCGAACTTGCTGGTGGCGTTCAGCCCTCGCGCCACGCGCCCGTCCAGCATGTCGAGGATGGCCGCCACGATGATCGCGAGGAGCGCCGAGCGGAAATCGTCCGCCAGCGCGAAACGGATCGCGGTCAACCCGCAGCAAAGTGCCGTCAGCGTGATGATATTGGGGATCAACCGGTTGATCGACTGCCCTCGCAGGGCACGGCGGCGGCGGCGCTCGGCGGTCCTGCTTTCGCCGGATCGGGATGTGCGATCGTCGGTCATGGGTCGCTCCTACAGCTCCAGCGCCGGCCGCGGCCCGGCATCGCGGGCCGAAAAGTCGGCCATCACGGTTTCGCCGCCGATCATGCGCTGGCCCGGAAACACCAGCGGCGCCACGCCGTCGGGCAGATAGAGGTCGGTGCGGCTGCCGAACCGGATCAGGCCGTAGCGCTCCCCCGCCCGCACGACCTGGGCCGGTTTGAGATGGCAGACGATGCGGCGCGCGACCAGGCCGGCGATCTGCACCACCACGGCCTGGCGACCGTCGGGGAGGGTCAGGCTGACGGCCTGGCGTTCGTTGACGTCGGCGGCCTTGTCGTTGGCGGCGCTGAGGAATTTACCCGGATGATACGCCACGACGTCGACGGTAGCGTCGATCGGGATGCGGTTGATGTGGACATCGAACACGCTGAGAAACGTGCTGATGCGCATCATCGGACGGTCGCCCAGCCCCAGTTCGGCCGGCGGCACCGCAGGTTCGACCGTCTGCACGAGGCCGTCGGCGGGTGCGATGAAGAGACCCGGCCGGGCCGGCGTCAGGCGCGGCGGATCGCGAAAAAAGTAGACGCACCAGAGGGTTGCGATGAAAAGCGGCCAGAACAGCACGGTCCACGCCAGCGCCAGCGTGACGGCGGCGAAAATGCCGATGAAGCGCCATCCCTCGGGATGGATCGGAATCAGGAAATTGGCCAGCACGCGGGCACGCCGGATGTTGTGGAGGGAGACCGCAGTATCGGCGATCTAGGGCGCTTTTGGAATCACGAACACTTGTCCCGGATAGATCAGGTTGGGATCGCGGATCAGACCGCGATTGGCCTCGTAGATGGCGGTAAAGCGGGTTCCCTGCCCCTGCCGCGCCGTGGCGAGGTGCCAGAGACTGTCGCCGCGCACGATTTCGACCGAGCCGCCCGGAGTCACCGCCACGCGCCGGAACGGAACTTCCAGCCGCTGCGCGACCGCGCCGGCCGGCCCGCCCAGCCGGTCGACGCGCAGGGTCTGCGGTCCGTGCGGCACGGGCAGCGATGGCGCGAGAACCCAGCGGCCATCGGGGCCGGCCGTGGTGTCGCCGAGGACGGCGTTGTTCAAATACACCCGCACCGCCTCGCCCGGCCGCGCCTGGCCCGACAGCGTCAGGCGGCCGCGGTCGTCGTAGTCGAGCGCCCCCAGCACGAGATCGCCCGAGCGCGCCAGGGCAGGACCCTGAAGCACCCGGCTGCCGCCCGCGCCGTCGGCCGGCCCCACCACGACGAGTGGTGCGTCGGCAGGGGCCGCCAAGGCGGGCCCAGCGCCCACCGCCGGTCGGTTTGCGGTCGGAGCGGCCGGATCCGGAACGACGACCGGCGGCGGGGCTGGTTGCGGCACCAGCAGGCTCACCACCTGCCCGGCCGGCTGAAGGGCTCCGGAGGCAGTCCGGCGTGCCGCCCGCAACGCGTGTGCTCCCGGCGCCAGCGGCGGATCGTTGACCAGCGCCACCCACTCGCCGCGCGAATCGGCCAAGACGCGCGCGACTTCCTTGTCGCCGTCGAGCAACACGACCACGTCGCCCGGCTCGCCGCGGCCGGCGATTACGGCGCGGCCATCCGACCCGACCCGCGCGACATCGAAACGAAGCGCCGACGGGCCGGCGACCGTAGGCGATGTCGCTGCCCCCGAAGGCACTGGCGCGGCGGCCGGTGGAGCGGTTCCGCCCGCCGGAGTCACGGCGGGCGCCATGGTCGCGGGAGCTTGCGCGGCCTCCAGTCGTGGCACCGACGGAATTGTCGGCGTGGGTGCCGGCACCGGCACGCCGGGCGCCGGATTGGCGCTGGCGGGCGGCGACGCACCGGCCGGCGGACCCGCGGTTGCAGGCGGCGACACGTCAGGGGCCGGATTCGCGCCTGCCGGCGGCTGCGCTGCCCGCGGATCGCCGTCGACGCCGGCAACCCGACCGGATGCGGGTGCGACGCTCCCGACCGGAGGCGGATCGGCGCCCGGGACCGGTCCCGCCGCTGGAGCGGAACCGGCCGCAGGGAGGGCAGGGGCAATTGTTGGCGGCACGTTGTCCATCGCCGGTGGAGTCCCCGGCGCCGTGGCCGTCGTGGCGGGCGTCGCCGGTGTCGCAGCCGGGGCAGCCGAGGGCGCGGCGGCGGGACTTGCGCCCCGGAGCGCGGGTCCGGTGGACGCGACGTCTGATGCGGGCGTGGTGGACGGCGGCGAGAACATCGCGTGGACATCGCGATAGGTGGCCGACAGGCCGCCCGGGCGCGACGCCGCCCATGCCACGGCTCCACCGATTCCGATCAGCAGCGCCAGGATCCACGGCCACGCACCGCGACGTTTGGCGCCCGTGGCCATCGCGGCATTCGCCGTCGCCGATCGGGCGGCTGGATCGACACCCGACCGGGTCGCGGTCGCCGCGCTGGACTCGGGCCGCAGGCCGTCGGTCGCCGCGCCGGTCAGCGCGGCGGCAGCGAACGGCGGCGCGATCGCGGGCGGCCGCGCCGGAGCTGATTCCCTGGCGACCGCGCTGGCGGTATCGGGAACCGCGGTCGGCGACAGGCGCGTCGATGCCGGCGCGGTTCCGGCGGCGCTGGACGAGGTCGCCCCGGCCGGTCCGACGGCCGGCGGCGCGGTGGCCGGTCGCGACGTGCCGGCGGCCAGAACCGTGGCCACCATCGCCCCGCCCGCGAGGACGGTCGCCGGTGGGACCGTCGCGGCGCTCCGCGCGAGGCCGGTGGGCGTGGCGTCCAGCCCGGTCGTGGGATCGGACGGCGGCGGTCCGGCGACCCGGACGGTCGCCGCCTCCGGCGGCGTCGGGTCGATGAACGAGG
>CAMDVZ010000474.1 GCA_945878895.1 Caenispirillum bisanense
TCTTCTTGGCGGCCTTCTTGGCAGCCTTCTTTACGGCCTTCTTGGCGGCCTTGGGCGCCGGCTTCGCGGCGGCCTTCGGCGCGGCCTTAGCGGCGACTTTCTTGACGGCCTTCTTGACGGCCTTTTTCGCGGCCTTCTTCTTCGCAGCCATGGTCTTGCTCCTCGGGGGGTTGGCCGGTGGGCCGCTGGTGCGGCCCTTCCGGGTACGCTTACGCTTACGCCTACGGTCTCGTCTCCGGTCCCGCGCCGCCGGTCGAGCCGGCCCGGCCGACGACCTCGTTCGCGGGATCAAAGAAAAAGCTTCCGGCCGGTGCCTCGACGCCGAGCCGGAAGCTGATTGGCATCAGTCAGAAGGGGCCAATCGGGAGTCGGCCTTGTGGCCTACTTCTTTTTGGCAGCCTTCTTCTTGACGGCTTTCTTGGCAGCTTTCTTTTTGGCAGCCATGGTCTTGCTCCTTAGGGGTTGCCCGGAAAATGTCGATTCTGCTCCCGGGTTACGCGGTACCACTCAACGCTTACGCTTCGCGCGCGACCAGCGCGCTCAACTGCACCCCGTCGTCGCCCCGCACGTGTCGCACTTCAGACACGTACCGTTGCGCACCAGGGTGAAGTTGCCGCAATCGGAACAGGCGTCGCCGACGAACCCCTTGAGTCGGGCCTGGAGAGCCCGTTCAAGTCGTCCGCCGCCGGCACCCGCCGACACGGTTCCGACGGAGATCGCCACGCCGGCGGCGGTGGCGACGCCCGATCCGTCCATCGTCGGGGCAGCGGCCGAAGCCATCGCGATCACGGCGGACATGTCCGCCGGTGACTGCCCGGCGCCGCCGAGCCCGTTCGAGGTGTGAAGACTGCCGCGCACGAAGCCGAAGCTCGCACCGAGCATGGCGCCGCCGCCGGCGCTTGCCCAGGGGCCTTGCGATTCGCCGCCGCCGACGCCGTCGGGCAGCAGGTCCGATGGCGCGACGTGCGCGAGGTCGTCGCGGCCAAGATAGGAGACCGCCAGCTCGCGGAAGATGTAGTCGAGCACCGACGTCGACATGCGGATCGCGTCGTTGCCCTCGACCATGCCCGAGGGCTCGAAGCGCGTGAAGGTGTAGGCATCGACGAACTCTTCCAGCGGCACGCCGTACTGGAGACCGATCGAGATCGCGATGGCGAAATTATTCATCAGGCTGCGGAAGGCGGCACCTTCCTTGTGCATGTCGACGAAAATCTCGCCCAGCCGTCCATCCGGATACTCGCCGGTCCGCAAATAGACCTTGTGGCCGCCGACGATGGCTTTCTGGGTGTAACCCTTGCGGCGTCCCGGCATGCGGTCGCGACGGCCGCGCACCTCGCGCTCGACGATTCTCTCGACGATCCGCTCGCTGACCAGCGTCGCGCGCTGCACCGGCGAAACGGCGTCGGCGTCGCCCGATTCGATGTCGTCGGCGGTCCAGATCGAGGCCAGCGGCTGCGAGAGCTTCGAGCCGTCGCGGTAAAGCGCGTTGGCCTTGATGCCGAGCCTCCACGACAATTCGTAGGCTGCACGGCAATCCTCGACCGCGGCGGCATTGGGCATGTTGATGGTCTTGGAGATGGCGCCCGTCACGAAGGGTTGCGCCGCCGCCATCATCCGGATGTGCGCCTCGGCAGACAGGAAACGCTTGCCCTCGCGGCCGCACGGGTTGGCGCAGTCGAACACCGGCAGATGTTCGGCCTCGAGGCCGGGCGCGCCCTCGAGCGTCATGGCGCCGCAGACGTGCGTGTTGGCCTCGTCGATTTGCGCGCGGGAGAACCCGAGCAAGCCCAGCACGTCGAGCTTCGGATCGGCCAGACGCTCGTCGTCGAGGCCAAGCGTGGTCCGGCAGAACTCGTCGCCGACCGTCCAGCGGTTGAAGGCGAAGCGGATGTCGAAGGCGTCGGCGGTCGCCTTCTCGACGCGCGCCAGCGTCGCGTCGTCGAAACCCTTCGCGCGCAGCGCCGCGGCGTTGACGTGCGGCGCGGTCGCCAGCGATCCGTGGCCGACGGCGTAGAGGACGATCGCCCTGGCGGTCGCGGCGTCGTAGCCAAGGCGCGCGAGCGCGGCCGGGACGGTCTGGTTGATGATGCGGAAGTAACCGCCGCCGGCGAGCTTCTTGAACTTCACCAGCGCGAAGTCCGGTTCGATGCCGGTCGTGTCGCAATCCATCACCAGGCCGATCGTGCCGGTCGGCGCGATGACGGTGGTCTGGGCGTTGCGGTAGCCATGCCGCTCGCCGAGGTCGAGTGCCTCGTCCCAGACGCGCGAGGCGGCGTCGGTGAGTGCAGCGTCCGGACAAGCCAGGATGTCGAGTGCCACCGGCGCGATCGTCAGGCCCTCGTAGCCGCCGGTGTCGCCCCGCGCGGCGCGCCGGTGGTTGCGCACGACCCTGAGCATGGCGGCGCGATTGGCGCCGTAACCGGGAAATGCCCCCATCTCGCGCGCCATCTCGGCCGAGGTGCGGTAGGCGACGCCGGTCATCAGCGCGGTGATGGCGCCGCACAGCGCGCGTCCGTCGGCGCTGTCGTAGCCGCGGCCACCGGCCATCAGCAAGGCGCCGAGATTGGCGTAGCCTAGCCCCAGTGTTCGGAATTCGTAGGACAGCTGGGCGATACGTGGCGAGGGATACTGCGCCATCGTCACCGAAATCTCGAGGACGATGGTCCACAGCCGGCAGGCGTGCTCGAAGGCCGCGACGTCGAACTCGCCATCGGCGCGACGGAAGCGCATCAGGTTGAGCGACGCCAGATTGCACGCCGTGTCGTCGAGGAACATGTACTCCGAGCACGGATTGGACGCGTTGATGCGCCCCGACGCCGGACAGGTGTGCCACTCGTTGATGGTGGTGTCGAACTGGATGCCGGGATCGGCGGAGTTCCAAGCGGCCAGCGCGATGCGATCCCACAGCGCGCGCGCTTTCACGGTGCGCGCGACCTTGCGGTCGGTGCGGCGCACCAGATCCCAGTCGCGGTCCTTCGACACGGCGTCGAGGAACGCGTTCGTGACGCGCACCGTGTTGTTCGCGTTCTGCCCTGACACCGACGCATAGGCTTCGGAATCCCAGTCGGTGTCGTAGACCGGGAACTCGATGTGGCGATAGCCCTGGCGCGCGAGCTGCACGACGCGTTGCGCGGCGTTGTCGGGGATCATCGCGGTGCGCGCGCCCGCGATGGCACGACGCAGGGCCGGATTTTTCTTCGGGTCGAAAGCGGCGTCGCCCGCGACGTCGCGAACGAAGCACGCGTCGAGTACCGCCGACAGGTGACGTTGCGACAGGCGCGAGCCCGCGACCAGTGCCGCGACCTTCTGCTCCTCGATCGTCTTCCAGTCGATGAAAGCCTCGATGTCGGGATGATCGACGTCTACCACCACCATCTTCGCGGCCCGGCGCGTCGTGCCCCCCGACTTGATGGCGCCCGCC
>CAMDVZ010000475.1 GCA_945878895.1 Caenispirillum bisanense
GGAACGCGTCGTCGTCGCGCATGCCTCTAGATGATGATGCTGACCTTGCCTTGCGGGCGCAGCACGTCGACGTCGAGGATGGCTTTCTTGCTGCGGATGCGCAGGCCGTCGCCGCCTTGCACGAGGCGGTACTGGGCGTGGCCGGGATAGACGTCGGATTTTTCCAGCCGGCTGCGGAACACCACGAAATTGCAGGCGACCGGCACCGCGCCGTCCACCGCGGCGCCGACCGAGACGTTGCTGATCATGTGCCGCGTGCGCGAGCGCGGCACCTCGGCGTGCGCGGTGGGTTTCAGCAGGCGCTTGGCGCGCTCGCCCAGCCGGTGGCGGTCGTCGTAGACGAGGAACAGCGAGGTGCCGGGTTCGCCGTCGGGATCGTCGGTGGCGGGGATCAGGTACTCGCCGTCGGCGGTGAACAGCTCGGCCCATTCGTCGAGCCGCCAGGCGTCGAGCAGGGCGGCCTCGTGGATGAGAAAGTCCTCGGCGTCCGATTTCGTCAACGACATGCTCATGGTCCGGTCAGTTCGAGGGACGGGTCGCCCGACACCAGCTGCCGCCAGCGGCGCCAGAAGGTCCGCATCTGCAGCTCGTCGGTGGTGGCGGGGGCGTTGCTGCGCATGCCGCGGGAAATGTCGTTCCACGGCGCCGCGGCGACGTTGGCGTAGCCGCGCTGGCACATTTCCAGCATCTCGACGTCGTCGGGCGAGGCGAAGCCGGCCGGGCCGAGGAACTCTACGAAATTGCGCAGGCGGCGGTCGCGCGAGCCCTTGCTTTCGCCGACCGGCGACAGCGACCACGCCGTCACCTCCATGTGGCCGGGCCGCACCGGGTAGAAGGTGCGGATGGTGGTGGCCATGATGTCGTTGACGACGAGGTTGGGGAACACGATCAGGTTCCGGTCGCCGTTGGCGACCACGTTGCCGCGTTCCGGCCCCAGCCTTTCCATGATGGCGCGGTTGAGTTCGGCGATCTCGGCCTTCGACTCCTCGCCGAAGCCCGGCACCCAGCGCGCGTAGGGCCGACCCCACGGGCGGGCGCCGATCGATTCGACGACGGCGTGTCCGTTGCCGAGATTGCGCGACCTGCCCGGCGGCCCCATGCCGGCACTGCCGGTGTCGTCGCGGGCGCGCAGATAATCGAAGTAGGTCGAGTGGGTGGGCACGCCGTGATAGCCGTCGGCGCTGTTCTCCTGCAGCAGCTTCCAGTTGGCGTCGACGCCGTAGTCCTGGGTGCCGGGATCGATCTCCATGCCGTGCGCGCCCTGGTCGGCGACGTAGGCGAGATACTCGGCCGCACCCGCCAGATAATCGACCAGCGGCATCGCGTGCCGATCGAAGCAGACGAACACGAAGCCGCGGAACTCTTCCATCCGCTCGACACGCACCAGATCGAGCTTGCAGTCCTCGGTGGCGTCGGGCGGCAGCGCCTCGCGACCGGGCATGCCCATCAGACGCCCGCGCTCGTCGAAGGTCCAGGCGTGGTAGCCGCAGGTGAAGGACCGCCGCGTGCCGGAACGCTCGCGGCACACCACCGCGCCGCGATGTGGGCAGGTGTTGTAGAGCGCGTTCAGCTTGCCCTCGCGATCGCGCGTGAAGATGATCGGCCGGCCGCCGACGCGTCGCGACACGAAGCTGCCGGCCTTCGGCACCTCGGATGTGTGTCCGAGATAGAGCCAGCATTTCGAGAAGATCAGGTCGCGCTCGGCGCGCAGCACGTCGTCGTCGACGAAGGCACGGCGGTTGACCTTGAAGCGCGCGTCGCGCCGGTCGTCGATCACCAGGCCCGACAACCGGTCGGGCGCATTGTCCTGTGGCATGGTTCAGGGTCCGGTCAGTTCGAGGGAGGGATCGCCCGACACCAGCTGGCGCCAGCGCCGCCAGAAGGTACGCATCTGCAATTCGTCGGTCTTGACCGGCGCGTTGCTCAGCATGCCGCGCGAGATGTCGTTCCACGGCGCCGCGGCGTGGTTGGCGTAGCCGCGTTGGCACATTTCCAGCATCTCCACGTCGTCGGGGGTGGCGAAGCCGGCCGGCCCGAGGAACTCCACGAAATTGCGCATGCGGCGGTCGCGCGAGGTCGGGCTTTCGCCGACCGGCGCCAGCGACCAGGCCGTCACTTCCATGTAGTCGGGCCGCACCGGATAGAAGGTGCGGATGGTGGTGGCCATGATGTCGTTGACGACCAGGTTCGGGAAGACGATCAGGTTGCGGTCGCCGTTGACCACCACGTTGCCGCGCTCGGGGCCGAGCCTGGCCATGATCTTGCGGCCGATTTCCTCGACCTCGGCCCGGGCTTCCTCGCCCCAGCCCGGCACCCAACGCGCGTAGGGGCGGCCCCACGGGATGACGCCGATCGATTCGGACACGGCGTGGCCATTGCCGAGATTCTTCACCCAGCCGCGCGCGCGCGATCCGTCGAACGTCGAGTTGTCGCGGGTGCGCAGATAGTCGAAGTAGGTCGAGTGGGTCGGCACGCCGTGATAGCCATCGACGCTGTTCTCCTGCAGCAGCTTCCAGTTGGCGGGAATGCCGTAATCCTGGGTGCCGCGGCTGACCTCCATGCCGTGCTCGCCCTGGTCGGCGACATAGGCGAGGTACTCGGCGGCGCCCGCCAGATAGTCGACCAGCGGCATCGCGTGGCGATCGAAACAGACGAACACGAAGCCGCAGAATTCCTCCATGCGCTCGACATGCACCAGGTCGAGCTTGCAGTCCTCGGTGGCCTCGGGCGGCAGCGCCTCTCGCCCCGGCATGCCCATCAGACGCCCGCGCTCGTCGAACGTCCAGGCATGGTAGCCGCAAGTGAAGGAACGCCGGGTCCCCGAGCGTTCCCGACACACCACGGCGCCGCGATGCGGGCAGGTGTTGTAGAGGGCGTTCATGGTGCCCTCGCGATCGCGCGTGAAGATCAGCGGACGACCGCCGACCCGGCGCGCCACGAAACTGCTGGCCTTGGGTACCTCCGAGGTGTGTCCGAGATAGAGCCAGCACTTCGAGAAGATATGGTCGCGCTCGGCCCGCAGCACCGCGTCGTCGACGAAGACGCGCCGGTTGACCTTGAAGCGGGCGTCGCGCCGGTCGTCGACGATCAGGTCGGCGAACCGGTCGGGCGAATTGTCCTGGGGCATGGAGAGGCGCCTCCCGCCGGAGAGTGCCGGCGCGCAATGGTCAGACCATTAGGGAAGCACGGCGCGCGGGGGATTGCAAATGGCGAGGCAGGGTATTCGGATCACCGTGACGGCGCGACTGAAAACATAGTCGTCCCGGCGAGGGGAGACGTTCTTTGCGATTGCGCCGATGCGCGTTTGCTACTCGGCCTTGCTGTCATCCCGAGCGCAGCGAGAGACCCTTCCGCTTTGTCTTTCCGAAGCCCTTTGCGTGGCCGGCGCCGCGCAAAGGTCCCTCGCTTCGCTCGGGATG
>CAMDVZ010000476.1 GCA_945878895.1 Caenispirillum bisanense
AAGAAGCGTGAAGACACGCATCGGATGGCCGACGCCAACAAGGCGTTCGCACACTACCGCTGGTAACCCTCGACTGGAATCGCCCAAATGGCTCGCCTCACACCTATCGAGCGGTATCGCAACATCGGCATCATGGCCCACATTGATGCCGGGAAAACCACGACCACCGAGCGGATTCTTTATTACACCGGCAAGAACTACAAGATCGGTGAAGTTCACGACGGCGCCGCGACCATGGATTTCATGGAGCAGGAGCAGGAGCGAGGCATCACGATCACGTCTGCGGCCACGACGGCTTTCTGGGAGCCGACGACTGGGCCGTTCGGCGGTCAGAACCATCGCGTGAACATCATCGACACCCCCGGGCACGTTGATTTCACGATCGAAGTCGAGCGGTCGCTGCGGGTTCTCGATGGCGCCGTATGCGTGTTCGACTCGGTCGCGGGTGTCGAGCCCCAGTCCGAGACCGTCTGGCGCCAAGCCGACAAGTACGGCGTGCCGCGGATTTGCTTCGTCAACAAGATGGATCGCGTTGGCGCGAACTATTTTCGCACGATCGACATGATCGTCGACCGTCTTGGTTCCAAGCCGCTGGTGACGCAACTGCCGATCGGTGCCGAGGCGGGTTTCAGAGGGTTGGTCGATCTGGTCGCGAACAAGGCCATCGTCTGGCTCGAGGAGACGCTCGGGGCCAAGTTCGAGATCACCGACATTCCCGAAGACATAAAGGCGCAGGCGGCCGAGTATCGCGCCAAGATGGTGGAAATGGCGGTCGAGCAAGACGACGTGGCGCTCGAGAAGTATCTTGCCGGCGAGGAACCCGACTACGAGACATTGGTTCGTTGCATCCGGAAGGGAACGATTTCCTACGCGTTCGTCCCGGTGCTCTGCGGTTCGGCCTTCAAGAACAAAGGCGTTCAGCCGATGCTGGACGCGGTCGTGAACTATCTCCCCGCACCGAACGATCGGCCCGACGTCAAAGGCATCGACGTGCGCACGGGCGAATCCGACATGCGCAAGGGAGTCGACGAGGCGCCGTTCTCTGGCTTGGCTTTCAAGATTATGACCGATCCGCATGTCGGGTCGCTTACGTTCGTTCGCGTCTATTCCGGCGTTCTGCAGAAAAGCACGGGGGCTCTCAACAGCACCAAGGACCGCACCGAGCGCGTCGGCCGCATGCTGTTGATGCATGCCAACAACCGCGAGGATATCGACGAGGCGCGCGCCGGCGACATCGTTGCGTTGACCGGGCTGAAGTCGGTCACCACCGGCGACACGCTGTGCGACCCGAAGAATGCGATCATCCTCGAGCGCATGGATTTTCCGGAGCCCGTCATCGAACTCGCGATTGAGCCGAAGACGAAGAGCGATCAGGAGAAAATGGGCCAGGCACTGGGCAAACTCGTCCAGGAAGATCCGACGTTCCGCGTTTCGACCGATCAGGAGAGCGGCCAGACGATCATCAAGGGCATGGGCGAGCTCCATCTCGAGATCAAGGTCGACATTCTGAAGCGTACCTACAAGGTCGACTGCAATGTCGGGGCGCCGCAGGTCGCTTATCGCGAGACCGTTGGTCGCGCGGTGGAGCACGACTACACGCACAAGAAGCAGACCGGCGGGTCCGGCCAGTTCGCGCGCATCAAGCTGGCCTTCACTCCGGGCGAACCGGGTTCGGGCTACCAATTCAAGAGTTCGATCGTTGGTGGATCGGTGCCCAAGGAGTACATTCCGGGCGTCGAGAAGGGCTTGGCATCGGCACGCGAAACCGGCGTGCTCGCGGGGTTCCCGGTGATCGACTTCATGGTGCAGCTGATCGACGGTGCCTATCACGACGTTGACTCCAGCGTGCTGGCGTTCGAAATCGCGGCGCGGGCGGCCTTCAAGGAAGCCATGCAGAAGGCCAAATGCAAGTTGCTTGAGCCCGTGATGAAGGTCGAGGTGGTGACACCGGACGACTACATGGGCGATTGCATCGGCGACTTGAACAGCCGGCGCGGCATGATCCAGGGGATGGACGCGCGCGGCAACGCGCAGGTCATCGCCGCGATGGTGCCGCTGGCAAACATGTTCGGCTACGTCAACACGCTGCGTTCGATGACGCAGGGACGGGCCGCTTATTCGATGGTGTTCGATCATTACGCGGCGGTGCCGCAGGCCGTGGCCGACGAAGTCGTCGCCAAGCTGGCGTGATCGCAGGGTTGAGACTAGTCCGGGAAGGATCAGGACCATGACGAAGAGCAAGTTCCAGCGAAACAAGCCGCATTGCAACATCGGGACGATCGGTCACGTCGATCACGGCAAGACGTCGCTGACTGCGGCGATCACGAAGGTGCTGGCGAAGAGCGGCGGAGCGACATTTACGGCGTACGACCAGATCGACAAGGCGCCCGAGGAGCGCGAGCGCGGGATCACGATCTCGACGGCGCACGTGGAGTACGAGACGGCGAACCGCCACTACGCGCACGTCGATTGTCCGGGCCACGCCGACTACGTGAAGAACATGATCACGGGCGCCGCCCAGATGGACGGCGCGATCCTGGTGGTGTCGGCGGCGGACGGACCGATGCCCCAGACGCGCGAGCACATCCTGCTGGCGCGCCAGGTCGGTGTTCCGGCGCTGGTCGTGTTCATGAACAAGGTGGACATGGTGGACGACGCGGAGCTTCTGGAGCTTGTGGAGCTCGAGGTTCGGGAGTTGCTGAAGTCCTACCAGTATCCGGGCGACGACCTGCCGGTGATCAAGGGCTCGGCGCTGTGCGCGCTGGAAGACAAGCAGCCCGAGATCGGCGAGGAGTCGGTTCTGGCGCTGATGGCGGCGGTGGACAGCTACATACCGCAGCCGGCGCGCGACAAGGACCGTCCGTTCCTGATGCCGATCGAGGACGTGTTCTCGATCTCGGGTCGGGGCACGGTGGTGACGGGGCGTGTCGAGCGCGGGATCGTGAAGGTCGGCGAGGAGATCGAGATCGTCGGTCTGAAGGCGACGGCGAAGACGGTGGTGACGGGCGTGGAGATGTTCCGGAAGCTGCTGGACCAAGGCGAGGCGGGCGACAACATCGGAGCACTGCTGCGCGGCGTTGGCCGCGAGGACGTGGAACGTGGCCAGGTTCTGTCGAAGCCGGGCGCGATCACGCCGCACACGAACTTCGAGGCCGAGGCGTACATCCTGACGAAGGAAGAGGGCGGCCGCCACACGCCGTTCTTCACGAACTACCGTCCGCAGTTCTATTTCCGGACGACGGACGTGACGGGCGTGTGCACGCTGCCCGAGGGGACGGAGATGGTGATGCCGGGCGACAACGCGACGATGATCGTGGAACTGATCCAGCCGATCGCGATGGACGAGGGCTTGCGGTTCGCGATCCGCGAGGGCGGCCGCACCGTCGGCGCCGGCGTCGTCACCAAAATCTCGAAGT
>CAMDVZ010000477.1 GCA_945878895.1 Caenispirillum bisanense
GGCGCCGTGTCGCTCGACCTGGACGCCGCTCGCCGGGCGCTCGCGCGCGCCGTCGGCACGCCGCTTGCCCTGTCGGTCGAGGACGCCGCGGCCGGTATCGTGCGGGTCGTCGAACAGCACCTGTTGCACGCCGTCGAGCGCATCAGCATCGAGCGCGGCGTCGATCCCCGCCGCTTCACGCTGGTGGCGGCCGGCGGGGCCGGGCCGATGCACGGCGCCTCGGTCGGGCGGGCGCTGGGCTGCCGGCGGGTCTACGTGCCGCGCGTGGCCGGCGCCTTCTGCGCTCTGGGCATGCTGCACACCGACGCCCGCCAGGACTGGATGCGCGTGCAGGGCGGCGACGTCGATGGCATCGACGCCACCCTGCTCGCCGCCGGCTTCGCCGAGATGGACGTCGAGGCGCGCCGAACGATGGGCGCGGAAGGCTTCTCCGGCGACCGCCTGCGCGTCGTGCGCGAGCTGGACCTGCGCTACCCCGGCCAGCAATCGGCGCTCAAGGTCGCGTTGCCGGCGACGGCCGGGCTCGACCGCGCCGGCATCCGCGCCGCGTTCGAGGCCCAGCACCAACGACTGTTCGGCCACGTCCAGCCCGGCGGTCGCATCGAACTGACGGCGCTGCGCGTGGCCGGCATCGGCCTCGTGGGCGCGCTCGATCCGGAAGGCCCCGCGGCGGCGACGGAACCCGCCCGCTCGACCGGCACGCGACGCACCTACGTCGATGCCGTCCATGGCTGGGTCGACGCGCGCGTCCATGCCGGCGCCGACCTCGCCCCCGGCCACGTTCTCGACGGGCCGCTGATCGTCGAGGAAACCACCACGACCGTGTTCGCGGGACCGCGCGACCGGCTGACGGTCGACGCTGCGGGCAATTACGACATCGCGCTCGGCGCCTGAAGGAGATCGCCATGACGCTCGACCCGATCGCGCTGGCGCTGGTGCAGAACCGGCTCGACCACATCTCGCGGCAAATGGGCTGGGTGATGACCCGGACCGCGCGCAGTCCGATCTTCAACCAGAGCCACGATTTTTCCTGCTTCCTCGCCGACGCCGGCGGCACACTGATCAGCCAGGCCGACGGCATTCCCATTCATACCGGCGGCGGCGGCTTCGCGGTGCGGGCAATCCTGAAGGCGTTCGGCGGCACGATCGCCGAGGAAGACGTCTATCTCCTCAACGATCCCTACGAGGCCGGCGGCAACCATCTGCCGGACTGGGTAATCGCGCGGCCGGTGTTCGTGGAGGGCAAACTGGCGGCGTTCGCCTGCAACCGCGCCCACCAGTCCGACATCGGCGGTGGCGCCGCCGGCACCTACAATTCCGAGGCGACGGAGATTTTCCACGAGGGCATCCGCCTGCCGCCGCTGCGCCTGGTGGAAGGCGGCAAGCTGCGCGAGGATCTTTGGGCGCTGCTGAAACTCAACTGCCGCACGCCCGACCTGCTCGACGGCGACGTGCGCGCGATGATGGGATCGACGCGCATCGGCGCGGAGCGCCTGGGCGCGCTGCTGGAGGAATATGGTCTCGACCACGGACTGGCGCTGATAGAGGGCGTGCTGGCGCACGCCGATCGCAGCTTCCGGGCGGCGATGGCGAGCCTGCCGCGCGGCGTCTGGACCGGCGAAGAGCGTTCCGACAACGACTGCTTCGAGATCCGCGACGTCTGGATCCGGGTCGCCGTCGACATCCGCGACGAGGGCGTCACGGTGGACTTCACCGGCACCGATTCACAAATCCGCGGGTTCAAGAACAGTTCGATCGCCAACACCTGGTCGGCGGTTTCGATGGCGATGGCCTCGTTCTTCGATCCCGACCTGCCACGCAACGAAGGCACCTTCCGCAGCCTGCGGATGATCGCCCCCGAGGGCACCATCGTGAACCCGCGGGCGCCGGCGCCGATGACGATGTGCACCGTGTTCTGCGCCCACGATATCGTGCACGCGATCTGGAAGGCGCTGGGCAAGGCGGCCCCGGAACGCGCCTGCGCCGGCTGGGGCAAGGGCATCCACAACGGCAGCGCCGGCCGCATCGGCACCGAACGGCCCTACGTCGCCTATCACTGGCATGCCATGGCCGCCGGCGGCGCCGTCGACGGACGCGACGGTTTCAACCAGATCGGCCACCTGATCGCGCTCGGCGGGCTCACGATTCCCAACGTCGAGGGCTACGAGCGCTCCTATCCGCTGCGGGTGCGGCGGCACGAGTTCCGGACCGATGCCGCCGGCCCCGGCAAGTACCGCGGCGGGACCGGCATCGACTACGAGGTCGACGTCCTGGAGCCGGCCGAATATTCCTTCCGCAGCGAGGGCGTCGGCTACGAGACCGGCTTCGGCGCCGAGGGCGGCGGCTCCGGCGCGGCCGGCGCCATGACGCTGACGCTGGCGGATGGAACCCCCTTCGCGCCCCCCAAATACGCCGTGCGGAAAGTCGACCAGCCGTTGCACGAGCGCGCGCTGTCGCCCGGCGGCGGTGGCTGGGGCGATCCGCTGGAGCGCGATCCGGCAGCAGTGCTGCGCGACGCGCGCGACGGCGTGGTGAGCGCGCGCGCCGCCGGCGATCTCTACGGGGTCGTGCTGTCGGGCGATGGCCGGACAGTGGACGCGCCGGCGACCGCGCTCCGGCGCGCGGCCATGCGTCGGGCCGCCGCGTAGGACTCAGCCCGGCGCGGCCGGGAAATCCCCATAGCGGAAAACGACGTTGCTGCCGTAGTTCTTTTTGAACTTGGTGCGGAACTCCGTTGGCGTGTCGGCGACGACGGCGTCCTTCGTGTTTCCATAGTTGTAGACCTTGCCGCCGCTCAGGATGCCGACATGCTTCTTCGACTGGGTCAGCATCGTCGCGCGCGTGGCATCCGTGAAATTCGTGGGCAGCGTCGCGAACAACAGGCAGGGTCCCGCGACGTCGTCGGTCCAGTCGCCGGTGGACGGAAGGTTGTTGTAGACGTCGTTGACGCGCACGGTGAAACCCATGGCACCCTTGAGTTCCGGAATCTTGTTGTTCTTCTTCACCTGCGGCCAGGCAAGCAACGACTCGCAGGTGGCGCCGAACCGGAAGCCCATGACGTGCGAGACGACATGGGCGCAGTGACTCTGGTCGTCGCCGACGGCGCCGTAGTGGAACTGACAGAAATCGGCGACCGACTTGCCGACATAGCGATCGAGGCCCGCCAGCGTGGCCGACGCGCCCGGCACGGGCGCGGCGTGAATGGTCGGAACGTCGGGAAACAGCATCGCAACCTCCTCGTCGCACGTCCCCCGGAGGCTAGTCGCTCGCTTCAATTAATTTGAAAGGGCGTGGATTTTGTGAGTCTGTCTGCTCGCGACACCAGCGAGGGAGGCGATCATGTCCGGGAGTGATATCTCGATAAAGAAGTATGTCGTGCGGCTGAGCGTCGAGGAACGCGATCT
>CAMDVZ010000478.1 GCA_945878895.1 Caenispirillum bisanense
CCGTCCATGCCGGCGCGCTGCACGGCGCTGATGTGGACGAACACGTCCTGACCGCCGTCGCTCGGCTGGATGAAGCCGAAGCCCTTGACGGAATTGAACCACTTGACGGTACCGGTAGCCATAATCGTATCTCCTTGACGTAGACGACGCCCCCGCGTCGCGAATCAGCATGCCGCGACGATGGGTACGGGATCGGACCGCTTTCTTGCGGCGCGATGGGGTGATGGCCGGCGTGGGCGTGGAAGTTATCCGGTCACGCCGGTCCAAAATGAAACGAGCGCGTCGCCCGGCGACGCGCTCTTTCGTTCGATGGAACCCGCGGGGCCTAGCCGGCCTGCAGGTTCACGGCGGCCGAACGGCCGCGCTCGTTCTGGACTTCGAAGGACAGCTTCTGGCCTTCGGCCAGACCGTCCATGCCGGCGCGCTGCACGGCGCTGATGTGGACGAACACGTCCTGACCGCCGTCGCTCGGCTGGATGAAGCCGAAGCCCTTGACGGAATTGAACCACTTGACGGTTCCAGCAGCCATTGTAAGCACTCCCAGGCGTAGGCGAGCGATTGCAACCGACCGCGCGCTCGCTGCGCCGACGGCGACAACCCGGTTTTGGTAAGCGTCGGTATCAAGTAGTTTCGTCGGGTGGAAAGACGAAACAAGCAGCCAAGGCAGGCCAAAGTTCCAGTTGTACCCGAACATATGAGGAGGTCGGCGCCGGATGTCAACCGACGTGGCGTCGCGTCAAAGGACAGCAATAGTGACCAACGTCGATGCCCCATCGCCGACACCCAGGCGCCTGACACCCTCCCGCTCGCGCCTCCGGTAGGGCGCGCATCGCCTCGATGCTACATCGTGGCGCCGATTTTCCACGGCTCGAATTCGTCGTCGCCGATGCCGAGCGCCTCGCTCTTGGTCGGCGCGCCCGAGGCGGTGCTCAGGACCAGGTCGAAGATTCGCTGGCCGGCCTGCTGGATGGTTTCGTCGCCGTCGACGATGGTACCGCAGTTGATGTCCATGTCGTCGGTCATGTGGCGGTAAAGCGCGCTGTTGGTGGCGAGCTTGATCGAGGGCGCGGGCTTGCAGCCGAACACGCTGCCGCGCCCCGTCGTGAAGCAGAGAACGTTGGCGCCGCCCGCGACCTGGCCGGTCGCCGACACCGGATCGTAGCCCGGCGAATCCATGTAGACGAAACCCCTGGCGGTGATCGGCTCGGCGTACTCGTAGACGTCGACGAGGTTGGTGGTGCCGCCCTTGGCGACCGCACCCAGCGACTTTTCGAGAATGGTGGTGAGGCCACCCGCCTTGTTGCCGGGCGAGGGATTGTTGTTCATCTCGCCGCCGGTGCGGGCGCAGTGATCCTCCCACCAGCGGATGCGCTCGACGATCTTCTCGCCGACCGCTCGGTTGACGGCACGGCGGGTCAGCAGATGTTCGGCGCCATAGATTTCCGGCGTTTCGGAGAGCACCGCGGAGCCGCCGTTGCGCACCAGCAGGTCGACGGCGGCACCGAGCGCCGGATTGGCCGAGATGCCGGAGTAGCCGTCGGAGCCGCCGCATTGCAGGGCGAGGATCAGCTCGGCGGCGGGGATGCTCTCGCGCTTGACGGCGTTGGCCTCGGGCAGGATTTCGCGCACGAAGGACACGGCACGACCGACGGTTTTGGCGACGCCGCCTTCCTCCTGGATCGTCATCGGAATGAGCTTCGGGCCTTCCTTCAGGCCCGCGGCGTTCATCAGACCGGCGACCTGGTTGGTCTCGCAGCCCAGCCCCAGCACGACGACGGCGGCCATGTTGGCGTGGCGCGTGTAGCCCGCCAGGGTACGCCGCAGCACGTCCATCTCGAGGCCCGACGCCGCCATGCCGCAACCGCCGCCGTGGGTGAGCGGCACCACGCCGTCGATGTTGGGGAATTCGGCCAGCAATGGCTGGAGTTTCGCCGCGATCATCCGGCTGGTGGCGGCCGAGCAGTTCACCGTCGTGACGATGCCGATATAGTTGCGGGTGGCGGCCCGCCCGTCGGCGCGGCGGTAACCCTCGAAGGTCGCGCGCAGATGATCGGGCACGAAATCGGTCGGCCGCGCATCGACACAGAAGGCATGGTCGCGCTCGAAATCGCCCATGACGCAATTATGGGTGTGGACGTGCGTGCCGGGGGGCAGGTCGTCGGTCGCGAAGCCGATGATCTGGTTGTACTTGCGGATCGGCGCCCCCTTCGCCACTGCCGCCGTCAGGATCTTGTGGCCGGGCGGAATGCGTTGGGCGGCCACGGTCGTGCCGTCGACCAGCGTGCCGGGCAGGATGTCCATGCGGGCGACGACGACGTTGTCGGCGGGATGCAGGCGGATGACGATCGGTGCGGCCATGGCGAAATCTCCTCGAAGGCGTGGCCTCGACCGTAGCCTTCCGCTCAACCCGCCGCCAGCAACAGAACGATCACGCCCGCGACGCTGACCAGGATTCCCGCCAGCGCGCGGGGGCCGGGCCGTTCGCTTTTCAGCATCGCCACCCCGAACGCCAGCGCGAACAGCGGATAGGTGGCGACCAGCGGCGAGACCAGCGCGATCGAGCCGATGCCGAGCGCCGCGTAGATCAGGAACGTGGAGGTGCCGTTGAGCAAGCCCTGGACGCAGAACCAGAGCACGGCGCGGCGGTCGGGCGGCCCGGCGGCCCGGCGGCGGCGGTGCGTCAGCGCCAGCGCCACCACGCTGGACACGGTGTAGCCGATCAGCGTCGCGGCCCACGGATCGGGCCAGAGCGCCAGACCCGCCTTGATGGCGGGCTGGACGGCGCCGCGCACGAAGGCCGACAGCAAGGGCAAGGCAAGTATCCAGGTCGGCCACGACGCCGCGACGCCCACCCCGCGCAGCGCCATCAACACGACGCCGCCGACCACCAGCGCGAGGCCGCCGGCCTGGCCCCACGACAGCGATTCGGCGAGAAAGAGCACGGCACCCAGCACCGCGAACACCGGCGCGACGTTGCCCAGCGCGCTGGTCAGCGAGGGGCCGATGCGAGCGTTCGACTCCACGGTCAGAAACGACACCGCGACCGGAAACACCGCGCCGACGGCGGCGAACAGCAACGCGGCCTCGGTGTTCCAGCCGGCGAGGTCGATGGTCCAGGGTGTCGTCAGCGCGACCCCGAGCGCCGAGATCGGCACGCTGTAGACGGGCGCCCGCCAAGCCGGGGCATGGCGCAAACCGTACTGGCTGGCGATCAGGCCGGCGCCGAGAAACGCCGCCGCGCCAAGCGAGAACAGGACTGCAAGTCCGAACATGCGCGCCCCGCCACGCCGTCGTCGCGATCGTCCCTAGCCGCCGAGAATGACGTCGATGTCGGCGGCCAGGCTGGCTGCGGCCGCCTCCGTCATCGTGTCGAGCGGCGAGCGGACGCGGCGCCAGCC
>CAMDVZ010000479.1 GCA_945878895.1 Caenispirillum bisanense
CGCGGAGCCCCCGACGCGTCCAGAGCGACACGTCCATGACTCCATCGCCACCATGCGACGACGTCTGACCCGCGCCTTGGTCGCCCAAATTCAGCGATGCCCGTGCTGTGGCGCTCCCGCGAAAGCCAACACAAGATATTCACATATGATGCAGTAGTACTAGCCCCACAACGGGGGGAGGGGACTTGAGGCAGAAAACTATGCCTGACCTAGCGCCTATGGGGCGCGGGGGCATTAGGCGCTAGGATAGTTGGATTTGACGCCTCAAATTCCCTTCCCCCACCAGCGGGGGAAGGGGAGTCGAACCAAGCCGAGGTGGCTAACCTAGCGCCTATGGGGCGCGGGGGGCGGCTTCGATTCTTCTGGCCGGCTCCGACGCAGCCATGGAAGGCGAGGACAAAGGCCAGCGGGCCGAACGTCGGGATGTCGTCCAGCGGACCGCGTCCCGGCTGGCCACGCCTGCGCGGTCCGCCCGCGCCGGGCCGTCTTCCGGCTACCGCCGCGCGGTCGGTTCGGGCATCATCGCGCCGCTTTCGAACGACAGGCGTGGCGGATCGGGGACGATGACGGGCAGCGGAGACGGACCGGTGACTCAGGGCGAGTGGGGGCGTACGCGCCTGCCGCAAACCGTCGCCGCGCCGGCCTCCGGTTCGGCGCCGGGGACGGCGTGGACCTCGCCGCCGACGCCGGAGCAGGTGCATGCCGTCGCCACCGGGGTCGTCGCCCAGGTGCCTGGGCCGGGCGCGCCGCAGCCGACGATCACGGCGCGCGTCGAGCCCGTCGCGCCACCGGCACCGCCGGTCCGGCTGGTCTACGACGGCAAGCTCGGCGAGCTCTACGTCATCTATCTGCGCAGCCTGATCCTGACGTTGCTCAGTTTCGGCTTCTACCGCTTCTGGGGCCGCACCCGGGTCAGGCGCTATCTGTGGTCGCACTTCTCGGCGTTCGGCGACCGGTTCGAGTATCGCGGCCTCGGGGTCGAGCTGTTCCTCGGCTTTCTCTCGGTGGTCGGCGTGCTGCTGGTGTTCCAGGGCCTGATCGTCGGCGGCGTGTATCTGGCCGGGCCGGATTCCTTGCCCGACGGCTTCGGCGTCACCGATGCGATGAGCGTGGCTGTCGTGTTGCTGGCGTGGCCGCTGCTGCCGGTCGGGCAGTTCGCGGGCTGGCGCTACAAGTTCACCCGCACGGCGTGGCGCGGCATCCGGTCCGGGCTGGGCGGCTCGGCTTGGACGTACGGCTTCACAGCGCTCGGGCTGGGCTTCATCAACGCCATGTGCATGCGGTTGCTGACGCCGGTGGTCGAGGTCAATCTGACCGGCTACCGGACGCGGCATACGACGTTCGGCACCGTGCCGTTCGGTTTCGCGGGCAGGGCCAGCGACATCTACGGCCGCTATATCGGCTTCCTGGCGCTCAATCTGCTGGCGTGGTTCGTCCTGATGGTCGTGGTCGCCGTCGTGGTCGGCGTCGGCGCCGACTGGTTCCAGAAGCAGTTCGGCCCCGCCAGCGACATCCTGGAGAAACTGGCCCACCCGACGCCGCTCGTCGTCCTGATCCTGTTTGGCGCGGTCTTCGCCCTCTACACCCTGATCGGCATCGTGATCCTGCCGGTACGCTGCTGGTGGCAGGCCTATTCGCTGCGCTACATGGTCTCGCGGGCGTGGTTCGGGCCGGTCCAGTTCGCCACCGGGGTGACGACGCGCCAGATGTGGGGCTTCATCGCGTTGAACTGGATCATCCTGATCTTCACGCTGGGGATCGGTGGTCCGTGGGTGATGCACAGGACCGCGAAGCTGATCGCCAGCCAGGTCTGGATCTACGGCGAGATCGACGCGCTGGCGGTGGCGCAGGCGCTGGGCGGCGGTCCCTCGGTCGGCGAGGGCCTGCTCGACATGTTCGACGCCGGCGGCGTGTGAGGGCGCGATGGCGGTTGCGAGCGGTTCCCAGGCTGGTTCCGGCGCCTCGCGTGCCGGCGGGCGATTCTACGACGGCGTCCACCCGCTGACCCATGCCGTGACCGCGAGCGTGTCGTCGAGCGAGCTGACGATCGTGTTTCCGGCCGCGGGCCAGCCGGTGCGCTGGGCCTTGGCCGATATCGAGGTGGCGTCCGATCCGTGGCACGAGCCGCACGCGTTGCTGGTCAACCCGAAATTCCCCGGCACGCGTCTCGCCATCGACGATGCCGGGTTTCGCGTCACGTTGTCGGGGCTGGGTCGGCATCTGACGCGCGCGGCTCCCCGCAAGGCCCGCGTCCTGCCGGTGCTGGCCGGTCTGCTGGCAGGGCTGGCGCTGACGGTCGGGGCGCTGGCTTACGCGGTCGAGGAGGCGCCCGACCTGGTGGCGCCCTTCGTGCCCTTCGCGCTCGAGCGCCAGATGGGCGCCGCCGTGGTGGATGCGATCCGCGGCGACGCGCCGGCCTGCGAGCGGCGCGAGGGCCAGGCAGCACTCGACCGCATGATGACGCGTCTGGTGGCGGTCTCCGACTACCCCCATCCGCTGAAGGTCCAGGTGATGGACATGCGTTCGGGTCCCGGTGGGCGCGGCAAGCGGGTGGTCAACGCCTTCGCGGTGCCGGGCGGCCAGATGGTCCTGATGATGGGCCTGATCGAGGACGCCGCCGACCCCGACGAGCTGGCCGGCGTGATGGCCCACGAACTCGGCCACGTCATCCACCGCCATTCGGTCAAGGCGCTGCTGCGTGCCTACGGGTTCGGGGTGCTGACGCGGCTGCTGACGGGGGGATTCTCGGGCGACGTGGCGACGCTCAGTGATCTCGGCGGCGTCCTGCTGGCCTTGCGGCATGGCCGCGACGCCGAACGCGAGGCCGACGCCACCGCCCTGCAGCTGCTCGATGGCGCCAGCATGCGCGCCGATGGCCTGTCGCGCTTCTTCGAGAAGCTGCTGACGATGCAGAAAGGCGACGACGCGGCCGAAAAAATGGGCGTGTTCTCGACCCACCCGCCGACCCGCGAGCGCATCGACGCCACCAGGCGCGAGAAGGCCACCGGCCAGCCGGCCATGACGGCGGCCGAGTGGAAGGCGCTGAAGGCGATCTGCGACTGAACTGGTCGCCGCGCCGGTCGTCGCGGGCGGGCCTCTCGTCCGGGTCCACCATTGCCGTGGACGTCGACGACGTCGGCCGGACCGTGCCCAACAGACGCCGGGATACGGCGAAAAGCGCCGTTTCTTGCTCCCTCCCCCACAAGGGCTAGGGTATCTGGACATCTCGCCCCTATCGAGAAAGACCTGCGGCGCAGTAACGTCTTCCCTTCCCCCGCCTCAGGGCCGCGAGCGGCCCGGGGGGGAAGGGAAGAAGTCGCTGCGGCACAGTTCTTTTTCGGTGCCAACAGAGATGTGTAGATACTCTAGTACTACTGCGTCATATGTGAATATC
>CAMDVZ010000480.1 GCA_945878895.1 Caenispirillum bisanense
TGCTGCGGGCGTCCAATACCCAGGCCGTCCTGGTGGCGCGCTGCGAATCGTCCAACGCGGCCGGCCTCGAACGACTGAAGACCGCGCTGAAGGCAGCACTCGCGGAGAGCGGTGTGGCGATGCCCGACAACCCGACAAGCGGCCACTGAGGGCGAGACGAGTCGGCCCGAGCCATGCGGTTCTTTTTCTACGGCACGCTGATGGACCGGGATCTGGTGTCGCTCGTGCTGAGGCGGCCGATCCAGGCCGACCGCTTCCGGCCAGCGATCCTGCGCGACCACGAACGGCGGGCCATCGCGGGGGAGACGTTTCCGGCGATCGCGCGGGTACGTGGCGGGTCGGTGGAGGGCGTCGTCGTCGATGGTTTCACCGCCGCCGACTTCGCGAAACTCTCGGCCTACGAAGGGGCGAGTTTCACGGTGACGGCCGGCACCGCCGAGATCGTGGGCGTTGGTCCGCGCGGCGTGCGAATCTTCGTGATCAAACCCGGCGTCTACCGCCTGGCCGACACCGACTGGGACGTCGAAGCCTGGCGGCGCGACCACAAGACCGCCACGCTCGACGCGATCCGCCGGGCCGCGGCGCGGGACTGAATCGTCGACCCTATTCGGCCGCCGCCGACGCGGCCGGGGCAGCTTCGTGGCGGATGATCGCGTCCTGCATGCGGCGGACCGCCAGCAGGTTGGTATCGGCGGCGATGGCCATCATCGGCGCGTCGGGCGCGGCCGACAGGATTCCCTGCTGCGCCTCGATGATGCCGCGGTCCTCGGCGAAGGCCACGCGCAGGTTTTCGCGCATGATGCCGGCCACGTCGCCGACGTCGGTCAGGAACTCCTGGGTCGCGTTGGACCAGAAATAGTGGGTCGTGGTCTCCGTCCCCGGCGTCAGCGCGATCGTCGTGCGCAACCGCGCGGTCTCCGGCGCCTTGCTGTGGTGGCCACCGGTGTCGGCCGGCGACACCGTCGATTCCTGGACGAACAGGTTGCCGCGCACGTGCCAGGTGTAGACCAGCGAACGGTCGACGACGGCCGGCAGCCGCGTCGCCAGGCGCTTGAACGACGCCGGCACGGAGATGCCCGGCAGCCAGTGGTCGATGGTCAGCGAGTCCGTACCGGTCGTGACCTTGGGCCGGCGCTCGGCCAGCGCGGCGCTGCCGATGGTACCGGCGTGCACGAACGCGAGGTGGGTGAAGTCGAGCAGGTTGTCGACGATCAGCTTGTAGTCGGACCTGAAGTGGATGTACTCGTCGCGCGCCACGTGCCAGCCCTTGCCGTCGTGCCAGTCCATCGGCACGATCCTGGCGGGATCGGCCAGCGCTTCCTCGCCCATCCAGATCCAGACCAGCTTGTCCTGCTCGTGCACCGGATAGCTGCGCACCTTCATCAGGTGGCTGATGCGTTCCTGGCCGGGAATCTCCACGCACTTGCCGGCCGCGTCGAATTTCAGCCCATGGTACATGCAGCGCACGCACTCGCCCTCGACGCGACCGTGCGAGAGTGGTGCGAACCGGTGGCAGCAGCGGTCCTCGAGTGCTCCGACCTTGCCGGAGTCGGAGCGGTAAAGCAGGACGCCGGTCGACAGCAGCTTGCGCGAGAGCAGCGCGCCGTTCTCCAGCTCGCTGCTCCAGCCCGCGACGTACCACGCGTTTTTGACGAACATGATCGGCTCCGTGTCCTTGGGGTCGCTATCGTTTGGCGGCGGCGCGTTTGCGCGGGCTTGGTCGCGGGTCGGGCGTCTTGTCGCGCGCCGGCCTGGCCGACGACGCGAGCAGGTGATCGTGCAGCTTCGCGAGGTGGGTTTCCAGCTCCCGCGTGGCCTTGTCGGCATCGCGCGCGCGCAGATGGCGCAGGAAACGGCGGCGCGACTGGACAAGGCCAGGCAGCGGCGCGCCGCCCGACACACCGCGCAGGAAGCGTTGCAGGATGTCGGTGAGCGCGTCGACCAGCATGGTCAGGATCTCGTTGCCGGTAGCGAGCGCCAGCAACCGGTAGAACTCCGTGACGTGACGGATGCGTTCGTCGTGGCGGCCGTCGAGGGTCGCGGCCTCCATGGCGTCGATGTTGCGGCCGATGGCGGCGATGTCGGCGTCGCTTGCCCGCTCGCAGACCAGTCGCGCGACCGACGTCTGGATCAGCAGACGCGCCTCGGTGAGGTCGCCCAGCGAGATGGCGCCCAGATGCACGAGGTCCTGCATCACGCGGGTCATGCTGGTCGGGTCGCCGGCGCGGATGAAAGCGCCGCCCTTGACGCCCTTGCGCAGCTCGACGACGCCCGCGATCTCGAGACTCCGCAGCGCCTCGCGCAAGGCGCCGCGGCTGACGCCCAGCTGCAGCGACAACTCCCGCTCCGCCGGCAGCTTGTCGCCGGGGACAAGCGCGCCGATGGCAAGCTGGTGGCGGATGCTCTCGCAGACGTCCTCGAAGGCGCGCCGCCGCTGGATCGGCTCGAACGTCGGCGGTCCGGCCGGCGGCGGACGCGGCGGGGTGTCGGACGAGCGGAACATCTCACTCGGCCGCGAGGGAGCGGGCGGGAGCGGCGGCCAGCCGTTCGATGGCGCCGACGGTGGCCTTGCGGGGGTCGAGGAAGCTGTCCCAGTAGTCGATCGAGGCCCTGATCGGCTCCATGACGCGCGGCTTGCGGGCGCCCTCGGCCGGGAACTCCTCCATGCCGAAGCTGTACTCGACGGTGATGCCGTCGGGGTCGAGGTAGTAGAGGAACATGCTGCCCGAGGGCGGATGGCGGCCCGGCCCGTTGACGATCGGCACGCCGGTCTTGTTGAAGCGCGAGATGGCGCGGCCGATGTCGTCGACTTCCGTCACCATGAAGTTGACGTGGTGCAGCATCGCCTCGGCCTTGCCGCCGGCGCCGATGATCGCCTGGTTGGCGCGGCCGATCCCGACGCCGTGATGATACGGATTGGGATGGCAGCGCATGAAGCAGACCGCGCCGTCGATCATGTCGGAGACACGGAAGCCCAGCGCCGAGACGTAGAACTCGCAGGCCGCCTCGAACTCCGGCACTGTCAGCACCAGATGGCCGAGCCGCTGGATCTTCGCGACCGTCGGCACGAAAGGCTGGCCGCCGAACTGGCCCATGGTGACGTAGAACTCGAAGGTGGCGCCGCTGAAGGGCTCCGCGATCCGCACCGCGCGCCCCAGCCGCAGTATCTTGCGTTCGGTCGCCGCCACCTCGACCACCGACAATCCGCGGTCGACGAGGCGCTCGATCAGGACGTCGAGCGCGGCCTCGCTGTTCATCTCGAAGCCGACCCGCTTGAGGCCCGGATTGTCGGACCGATAGAGCGCGATCGAATGGTGGTCCTCGCTACAGCGCAGGAAGGCGATGCCGCCCTCGCCCTCGCCGCTGTACTGCAAGCCGACCCGCTTCTCG